>JAUVLP010000033.1 GCA_030600655.1 Candidatus Eiseniibacteriota bacterium | reverse complement strand
ACCTGAAATGCTAACAGGGGCCGGTGACACCCGATGGTTTCACCGGACTCGTAGCGACGAGACATGGGCTGGAAGAGGCGGGCGGCATGAGTGGACAGGAACTGAGTGGACTGTTCATCACGCTTGAGGGGGTCGAGGGCTGCGGCAAATCGACGCAGGCTCGGCTTCTGGTAGAGCATCTCGAGGGCCGCGGTGTCGAAGTGGTGCTGACTCGTGAACCCGGAGGAACGGCCCTTGGCGAACGCCTTCGCGAGATACTGCTCGACATCGGTCAGACCGGCATGCGGCCTGAGACAGAGCTTTTCCTCTACTTGGCCTCCAGAGCCGAGCATGTAGCCCATGTTATTGCTCCCGCGCTCAAGAGGGGTAGTGTTGTCATCTCGGATCGTTTCGGTGATGCCAGCGTGGCCTATCAGGGCGGAGGACGGGGGCTTGGGGTAGATCTCGTACGCTCGTTGAACGAAACGGCAACGAGCGGCGTCAAACCCAATATAAGCTTTCTTCTTGATCTGGATGCGGGCGAGGGTCTGGGGCGTCTGGACGGCAGAATCCAGGACGGACGTCCAGGGGCATCGCGGGATCGGATCGAGAGAGAGGCAATAGAGTTCCACAGGCTGGTCAGACAGGCATATCTTGAAGAGGCCGCTCGGGAGCCCGGGCGGTTCGTGGTTCTCGATGCCGGGAGCCATGTTGAGGAACTCGCTCGAGAGATCGCATCGCGAGTTGACGCTCTGCTGGAAGAACGGGCTGGTACGCACCCAGGAGATGACTGACATGACAAAGCAATTTCGTAGGTTCGCGCCGGTGTTTGTGGCGCTCATTGTCGGGGTTCTCCTCGGCGGATGGGCCGTCGAGCGCGTGAGCGCACGGGGCGATCTCTACACCTATCTTGACCTCTTCACTGACGCGCTCTCCAAGGTCGAGGGGGCGTATGTCGAGGAGGTAGATGCAAAGGAGCTGATGTACGGTGCGGTGCGGGGGATGCTTGCCAGTCTCGATCCGTACTCCATGTTTCTCGATGAGGAAGTCTTCAATGATTTCAAGGTGTCGACAGAAGGTGAGTTCGGGGGCTTGGGTATCCAAATAGCCGTCAGAGACGGTGTGTTGACAGTTGTGAGTCCGATCGAGGGAACACCGGCTTACGATCTCGGCATTCAATCCGGCGATCGGATAGTTGCTATCGAGGGCGAGTCGACGATGGGAATCACCGTTGACGGCGCTATCAAGATCCTCCGCGGAGAGCCCGGGACAAAGGTCAGTATCTCTGTCCATCGTGAGGGACTCGAGGATCTCCTCGAGTACACCGTTACGAGAGACATCATCAGGATCGACAGTGTGCCGTACGCCTTCCTAATGGATGGCGATGTCGGATACGTGCGTATCTCGCGATTCGCCCGGACGACCGCTGAGGAGCTCTCCCAGAGACTCGACGATCTGGAAGGGGAGGGAATGCGATCCCTGATCGTGGATCTCAGAAGTAACCCCGGGGGTCTCCTTTCCCAGGCCGTGGATGTGAGTGACGTTTTTCTTGACGCCGGGGAACTGGTAGTGAGTACGAGGGGGCGTCTGCGCGAGCAGAACAAGGAATTCCATGCGAGAACGCCGGCGCGATTTTCAAGAGACTTCCCGATCGTGGTTCTCATCAACGGTGGCAGCGCGAGCGCATCGGAGATCGTGGCTGGAGCCATCCAGGATTGGGATCGAGGAATCGTTGTTGGAACGACGAGTTTCGGCAAGGGTTCCGTTCAGACGTTGATGAGGCTCAAGCCGTACACGAAGGACTGCGCCATTAAGCTGACGACCGCCAAATGGTACACGTCCAGCGGCAGGCTTATCGAGAAGCCCGAGCGCTGGGATCCCAGCGTTGATGTGGCCGAAGGTGAGGACGGTGAGACGGAGAGACCGGAGTACTTGACGGCTGCCGGACGAGTCGTCTATGGCGGTGGCGGGATAATCCCCGACATTACGATAGAGAGCACGCGAAGGTCCGACATCGCGGTGGACCTCGAGCGTCGCGAGGAGTACTTCGAGTTCGCCATCCACTACCTGTCCGATCATGAGCTTGCCGGCTGCGTCATTGAAATCGACGACTCAGTGTGGGAAGCGTTCCTCGTTTTCCTGGAGAGGGACGGGTTCGAGTTCGATGCAGATGTGCTTGAAGAGCACCGCGACGAGATCGAGCTCTCCATGCGGCGTGATCTTGCGCGCAAGCTCTACGGCAGAACCGAGGCCTACATCGTTGCTGTCGAGGGTGATGGACAGCTTAGTCAGACTGCGAAATTCGCCGGCGGCGCCAAGAGACTGGCCGATCTCTTCACTCTGGCAGAGGAACACGTGGAAGAGGAAGGGAAAGAGTAGCTTACCAAACCCTGAGCGGAGCCGTTGCAGACCCTCCGCGCTGTAGTGCATACCACGCGGGGCGGTCTGAGCGACCGCCCCGTTTTCTTGACGTTCCGGAGAGCGAAGCGGTATAATTCGAACAGCCAATGAGAATCGGAAACCTCGACATAGATCCCCCACTCATTCTGGGGCCGCTGGCAGGGTTGACCGACAGCCCGATGCGCAGGATTTGCCGTCGGATGGGCGCGTCGCTCGTCTGGACGGAGATGGTGAGTGCGGAGGGGACCATTCGGGAGAGCCGGCGTACCTTCAAGTTTCTCGATTTCGCAGAAGAGGAGCGACCGATCGTCTTCCAGCTCTTCGGGGCGAATCCCGAGTCCATCGCGAAAGCGACGCGCATCCTGGATGGGATGGGTCCCGACATTATCGATCTGAACGCCGGGTGCCCGGCGAAGAAGGTTGTGAGATCCGGGTCGGGGTCGGCCCTCATGCGCGATCTTGGATTGATGGAGGAGGTCGTTCGGGCCTTTCTCGAGTCGACGTCACGGCCGGGAACCGTCAAGATCAGGAGCGGGTGGGACGAGGACTCTATCAACGCTCCAGAAGTAGCCGGGCTCGTCGAGGAACTTGGAGCTTCCGCGATCACGATTCACCCCAGAACCAGAGCACAGGGCTTCACTGGGAGGGCCGACTGGCGTCTCATCACAGAGGTCAAACGGTCGGTGGAGATCCCGGTTATCGGGAACGGAGATGTCAGGTGTGCTGATGATGCCATCCGCATGATCGACATGACAGGGTGTGATGCCGTCATGATCGGACGCGGGGCGATCGGCAATCCCTGGATCTTCCGTGAAGTGCGTGCTGCGATGACGGGAGCCGAACCACCGACACGGCCGCTACTGCCCGAGCGTCTCAAGATCGCGATCGAGCAGCTCGACCTCATGGTCGAGATGAAAGGCGTGCGCCGGGGCGTGCACGAGATGCGCAAGCACATCGTAGCGTATCTCAAGGGTTTTGCCGGTGCCTCAAAGCTGAGGGCTGAACTCGTCGTCATCGAAGACCCCGAGGTTGTGAAGAGCAGGATGAGAGAGGCGCTTGCGGAACTCGGCGAGAGCCGGGATGCGAGTGTCTCGGAGGGTGACACGCAATGAGACATAGAGGCAGAGTAGGACGGTGGTTCCCGGTAGCGGTGGCGCTTGTGGCGATCGTGTCCGCGGGCGGTTGCGGCGGCCCGCCAAGGCACAGCGGTAGCGGAGTCGCTACCATCGAGATCGTGACGCACGTGGCTTCCGAGGGCGAGACGCTTGCGAGCGTCGCCGATGATTACTATGGGGACTCCGACGGAATCTCCTACCTCGCCGACATCAACGGGGTGGACGATTCCTTCCGGCTGGCTCCCGGGATGTTGATTGATGTGCCGGTGGGAGAGGAAGACATTGCCAGGTATGCTCGAAGGACCGAGGCGAAGGTGCGCTACAACCGAGGAACCGTGCTGGCCGCCAGAGGAGAGCTGAGGAAGGCGACCGACGAGTTCAGAGCGGCCCTCAAGGAAGATCCGAGGTTTGCCGATGCCGGGTACAATCTTGGGGTGGTTCTCCTGATGATGGGCGAGCCGCAGATGTCGGCTCGGGTGCTCGAGCAGGTCATAGAGGTCCGGGCTGGTGACGCCGGCCAGGAGTTTGCTCTGGGCAAGGCCTACTTCGATGCAGGGCGAGTCGCCGATGCCATCGAGTGTTTTGACACTGCGATCATGCTTGATCCCGAACTCGAGGATGCCGTGTTCGCGCAGGCAGTGGCGCTTCTTGAATCAGGAGAGACCGAGAACGGCATCGTTGCCCTGGACAGCTACGTGAGACGCTTTCCCAACGGGTTCTGGGCCGACGCCGCCAGGAAGTGTCTTACCGAATTCGCCGGGAACGCGGCGGCGCGGCGGGAGCTTGCAGCCGAAGCTGCTGGAGTCGGACAGCTGGGGCACAAGGAGCTGGAGCGAGTTGACCACCGCACGGAGTCGGGGGAAAGTGCTCAGGAGGAGTCACCTTGATAGAGGTGCAGGATGTCTGCTTGACCTATCAGGGGGCGGAGGCGCGGGCGCTCTCAAACGTGGGTCTCACAATCCAACTGGGGGAGTCGATCGCGATCGCGGGAGCCAGTGGCTCCGGCAAGACGACGCTGCTGAGACTGTTGAACGGGCTCAGACTACCCACATCCGGCCGCGTTGTCGTGGATGGGATGGACACGGAGGACGAGCAGCAGGTGTGGGAGATACGCCGTCGTGTCGGCTACATCTTTCAGAACCCCGACAATCAGCTGGTCAGCACCACTGTCGAGCGCGAGATCGCCTTCGGCATGGAGAACCTCGGACTCGACAGAGCCTCGATGCGCGAGCGTGTCGAGGACATGCTCGCGAAGCTGAGTCTGGAATCGCTCAGGGACAGGCCGCCGCACCATCTCTCTGGGGGTGAAAAGCAACGCGTGGCTGTCGCCGCGGTGCTGGCTATGCGACCTGCCTACCTGTTGCTCGATGAGCCGACCTCGCTCCTCGATGCCCTCGGTCGACGGGAGGTGTTGAGCATCATCGCCGGATTGGCAGAGGATTCTTCATGTGCTGTCATACACGTCACGCAGTTTCCAGAGGAAATTGCCCTCGCAGAGCGGGTGCTCGTGCTGGAAGCCGGGAGCCTCGTGTTCGACGGGTGCCCTCTCGATCTTTTCAGCTCGGCATCGGATCTCAAACGGTGGGGGTTGATGCGGCCGGCGGCAATGGCGATCGCGGACGAGCTGAGGGCGGACGGGAGGGTCGTCCCCCGGAGCGTGGCGACTCTCGATGAACTTGCCCTCGCGGTCTCTGGTGATGACGGTTGAGAGAGGGGTGTAAGCGCGTGAGGATAGTCGCCACAGATGTAAGCGTTCTCCACGGTCGCGGGTTTCCCGATGAGCATGCTGCCGTGAACGGGATTACCCTGTCGATAGAGCAGGGCGAGTCCGTAGCCATCGCCGGACCGACCGGGTCGGGGAAGACGTCTCTGTTAGAGGTCCTGGCGGGACTTGCCAAACCAACTTCCGGCACTGTGGCCCTGGAAGGCTCCGATGGTGAGCTCAGGTCTGCCGTCGGGCTTGTCTACCAGTTCCCCGAGCTGCAGTTCTTCGAGGAGAGCGTTCTTGATGAAGTTGCGTTCGGGCTCCGACATCAGGGAGTGGTGGAGGATGAGATACCTGGAATCGTTGGGAGTGCGCTTGAAAGGGCCGGACTCAATCCCGATGATTTCCTGGGAAGGTTACCACTCAGCCTCAGCTCAGGCGAGCAACGACGGGCAGCTCTCGCCTGCATGATAGCCCTCGACAGGCCGTTTCTTCTCCTTGATGAGCCTAGCGCAGGATTGGATCCCGGGATGCGAGAGAGGCTGGTCGAGTTCATGCTCAGCATGCTTGAGGAAGGCCGCGGACTTGTTCTTGTCACGCACGATCTTGAGCTGGCGGGTCTTGTCACCGGTCGCATGATCGTCCTGTCTGAGGGGCGAATCGTGGTCGATGCGGCTCCCGACAGCATATTCAGAGATGCTGTTCTCATGGAGCAGCTTTCGCTCGATCCGCCACCGAAGTACTGGCTCGTGAACCGCATGAAGAGCTTGGCTGCGAGCAAGGTCCCCGACCTGGAGCGCTTGCTTCTTCCATCAGTCGGGCCACACCTTGCAGATGCCGAGCGCAGGTGATAGATTCTAGACGGTCTGGATGCTCGTGGAGCCAACCCCGGGGAGTTTTCGCAGCAGCGTTCTTGTGATCGTGGCAGAAGAAGGCACGTCCATGGAGGTGTCATGAACAGAAGGATCAAGGCCCGCGTGATGAGTTCAGAGGGTATTCGCAGGGCCATTGCCAGAATAGCCCACGAGATCCTGGAACGAAACGGTGGGATAGAGAACCTTTCCATAATAGGAATCCAGACGCGGGGGGCGTTTCTGGCCGAGAGGCTTGCCGGGAAGATCGAGGAGATCGAGGGTGAAACTGTTCCGATGGGTGTTCTGGATATAACCCTGTACCGGGACGATCTGCAGACAGTGGCCGATCAACCCGTGGTGAATGAGAGCCGTATACCGTTCGACATACAAGGTAAGGTCATAGTGCTTGTGGACGACGTGCTCTTCACGGGGCGCACGGTGCGTGCAGCTCTCGACGAGATCATCGATTTTGGTCGCCCAAAAGCCGTACAGCTCGCAGTCATCATAGACCGGGGACACAGAGAACTTCCTATCCGTGCTGATTACGTCGGGAAGAATGTCCCGACGGCCGACAATGAGATAATCGCTGTCAGGATGATCGAGAAGGATGATATAGACGAAGTCGTGATCCTGGAAGTCGATTCATCACAGAGCGAAACCAGGCAGCCCAGCTGAAGGAGCCCGAGCCCACGTGATTCGTAGAGTGTCACTCTCTATTGCCCTTGTCGCTCTGGTTGCGATGAGTGCCGGCTGCGTCTACTACAACACGTTCTACCACGCCCGCACGGCGTACGATGAGGCTGAGCGTATCCGGGCGGCTCGCCCTATTGACTCAGATCCCACACCTAATGAGCTGGATCTTCTGGACAGGGTTGTCGAGAAGAGCGGCCGTGTTATCAAGCTCTATCCGGAGTCCTCGTGGGTTGATGATGCCCTCCTTCTAATGGCGCAGGCGCTCTATCGCCAGGGAAAGTACGAGAGTGCCGAGATGCGCCTGACCGATTTCCTCGCTCTCCACCCGGGGAGCGAACTCCGTCCCCAAGCTGAGTATGCTCTGGCGAGGGTTTTCCTGGAGCGCGGCAACCCTGTCTCTGCGGAGCTGACGCTCGAGGCTCTCGCATATGCCGATGTTCCCGGCGAGCTCTCCGATGATGCCATGGTGCTCATCGGGCAGGCGAAGAATGCGAGACGGCACTTCGATGAGGCGGCAGAGGTGTACTTGCTTGCGCTGGAGCGCTTCCCGCGAAGCGACCTGCGCGCGGAGCTGCGCTTTCTGGCTGCGGAGAACTACGTGGCGATGGGTAGACTCGAGGATGCCGCCTACCACTTGGGCGCGGTAGCCGAGGAGGCCGGAGCGCGGCGCCTTGCGTCCGAGGCACGCATCAGGCTGGCGGACGTCTATCTTGAGCTGAATAATCTCGATGCTGCGCTGGATGTGTTGAGTGACCTGGAACGTCGTACGGTGGATCGTGACGATCTGGATCGCGTACTGCTTCTGCGCGGCAAGACGTACGAGGCTCAGGAGGAGTATGAGAAATCCATATCGACGTACGACGGTGTTGCTGTGTCACACGCGCGCTCCGATGCCGCCGCCGAGGCACGCTATCGCATCGGTCTGATCAGGAGAGATCGATACGGACGGTTCGATGAAGCCATAGAGGTTTTCCGGGAGGCCAGGGATGAGTCTCCAAGGAGCGATGCCGCGAAGCTGGCCGCGAAGGCGATGAAGGACGTTGAAAGCCTGCAGGGCTATCTCCTGACGATCAAGGAGTGGAATGAAGCTGGGGTAACGGGAGATGCACCGGTCGACACGCTGGGGGTGGCATCCGCCGGGGTCCTGCCGGCTGCGCCGGACGCGGAGATGCAGCCTGCGAAGACTGTCGACGTTGACACACCTGCGTCGATGGTCACGGACACGCTGGAGGCGGCTGTGACGGATACGCTGGAGGCGGCTGTGACGGACACGCTGGAGGCGGCTGTAACGGACGCGCTGGAGCCGGCTGTGACGGACACATTGCCATCGCCTGACGGACCTCAGGCAGAGGATGAGGATATTGCCTCGGATCTGGCGTTCGCTCGCTTCCGGGTTGCCGAGCTTTACCTCTTCAAACTCGACAATCCGCAGTCGGCGATTGAGTACTATGCGGATGTCGTTTCTGATCACGGTGAGAGCGCGCTGGGACCCAAAGCTGCGCTGGCAATCGCATATGTGCGGGAGAGCATACTGGACCAACCGGTGCTGGCCTCAGGAGCTTACCTCGACGTCATAGAGCTGTATCCGGACACCGAATACGCGGCTGAAGCCGAGAAGGCACTGGCGGCTCTCGTGGAATCGGAACGCATCCTGCAGCAGTAGGGCGTGCGTCATCGGCCGGGCCGGGATCGGTCGGCTGTAGGCGTGAGGAGGTTGGATGATGGTGCTTATACGGAGCGTCTCAGGCGTACGCGGACTTGTGGGTGACGATCTGACCCCGGCTCTCGTCGCGGACTACGCCCGCGTATTCGGGACGATGGTCGGCGGAACCGTGGTCGTTGGGTGGGATGCGAGAAGAGGCGGAGCTGAACTTCATAGCGCAGTCCTGAGTGGCCTTGAAAGCGTCGGTGTTGTGCCGCACGACATCGGAGTGGTGCCTACCCCGACGGTCGGTATCGCGGTCAGGCGCGGGGGATTCTCGGGCGGGATGGTTGTAACAGCGAGTCACAACCCCGAGGATTACAACGGCCTCAAGTTCTTCACGGCAAGAGGTACTTTCCTTGAACGCCCCGATGTGGAACGCCTGCTTGCGGCGGTCGATGCACATGTGAGGTCCGGGACTTCCGATGCGGACTCTCCTCACGTCGAAGCGGCACAGATCGAGGCCGTGCAGGATCGACCGAAGTGCGGGGAAGGGGATGTTGATTGGATAGAGCAACACCTGGATCTGATCCTGAACTCCGGGTTGATTTCTCTTGAAGCAGTCAGGCTTAATCCACCGAGAGTCGTCGTTGACTGCGTGAACGCTGCAGGTTCATTCGCTCTGCCGGAGTTGCTGAGAAGGATGGGCTGTGATGTGATCGAGTTGAATACGAAAGCGGGGGCCGGGTTCCCGCACGGCGCTGAGCCGGTGCCTGAGCATCTAGGTCAACTTGCGGAAGGTGTGAGATCGGCAGGAGCATCGTTCGGGTGCGTGTGCGACCCGGACTGCGACCGACTTGCCTTCGTGGATGAGACCGGACGGGCAATGGGGGAGGAGTATACTCTCGCGATGGCCACGGCTGCCGTTCTGGAGCATAAGAGCGGTCCGGTTGTGGCGAATGTCTCGACGAGTCGCATGATCGATGATATTGCGAGGGAGCACTCTGTTCCGGTATATCGCTCACCCGTCGGTGAGATAAACGTTGTCGCGAAGATGCTGGAAGTGTCGGCCGTCATAGGTGGTGAGGGGAACGGCGGCGTCATCCTGCCCGAGGTGCACATGGGTCGGGATGCCTGCACGGCAGCGGCTCTTGTCGTTGGGTGGATGGCTGCTCGTGGCGCGAAGAGCATCGGCGAACTCACGTCCAGCTTTGGCCGGTACGTCATGGTGAAAAAAAAGATGACTCACAGGGGCGCCGACCGCGATGCCATGGTGCGCGTGATGCGTGAAGCGTTTCCTGATGGGGAACTTGATTCCACCGATGGTCCGAAGATTATCTGGCCGGCAAGCTGGGTTCATGTCCGTCCATCAGGCACGGAACCGGTCGTGAGGATCATCTCGGAGGCAGGAAGTGAGTCCGAAGCCCTGCGACTTGTCGATCTGGCCACTGCCGCGCTCTCGGCGGCCTGAAGAGGGAGTTGGCCATGTGTGGAATAATCGGATGCATTACGAGAGGGAAGAACGTCGTCCCGACGCTTATTGAGGGGCTCAGGCGGATGGAGTACCGGGGGTACGACTCCGCAGGCGTTGCCGTCTTGAGGGGTGGAGCGCTCTTGTCCCGGAAGACGATCGGGAAGGTGGAGGAGCTCTCTCGCGTTCTTGATGATGATCCGATAGAGGGCGCAATCGGCATCGCTCATACCAGGTGGGCGACTCACGGTGAGCCATCCACGATGAACGCACATCCACATCTCGACAGCACCGGCAAGCTGGCCATTGTCCACAACGGCATCGTAGAGAACTACCGAGTTTTGAGACGTTCACTCGAGGAGGAAGGGCACGTATTCACGACGGAAACGGACACTGAGGTCTTCGCACATCTTATTGAGAAATACTACACGGGTGATCTCGGTGATGCTGTGCGATTGGCCCTTGCCGAAGTCCACGGTGCGTACGGGATCGCTGTGATTCACGCGGACCAGCCGGAGTTGCTGGTGGCCGCGCGAAACGGGAGTCCTCTCATCGTCGGCATTGACAAGGATGCCTACTACGTGGCCTCAGATGCTGCGGCTCTCGTGCGACACACCAAGGACGTTGTCTATCTCGATGACATGGAAATGGTGATGGCCACCCCTGAAGGCTTCTCAACGACGACGCTCGAGAACGAACTCGTTACCAAGCATGTTGAACGGATCACTTGGGATATCGGCCAGATCGAGAAGAACGGATATCCCCACTTCATGCTCAAGGAGATCCACGAGCAGGAGCGAACCGTGATGGATGCGGTGCGCGGGCGTCTCCTTGAATCATCCGGCGATGCATTCCTTGGCGGACTCCGTGACCACCGGAAGACGCTCACGGATGCGAAGCGTATCATCATCATCGCCTGTGGTACTTCCTGGCACGCCGGTCTGGTCGGCGAGTACATGCTGGAGGATCTTGCGCGTGTCTCGACAGAGGTCGAGTACGCATCGGAGTTCCGCTACCGCAATCCAGTCATTCGGCGCGGTGACGTCGCCTTCGTGATGAGCCAGTCCGGGGAGACACGCGACACGCTGGCGGCGATGGGTGAAGCGCAGAGGCGCGGAGCCGTTGCACTTGGTATCGTGAACGTTGTCGGATCGTCGATCGCGCGCAGGAGCGATGGCGGTGTCTACACACACGCCGGGCTGGAGATAGGTGTCGCATCAACGAAGGCGTTCACATCACAGCTGATGGTTCTGGCGGCGATCGCGCTCATGGTCGGTCGTTCCCGCAGCATATCGGTCATAGAAGGCCGCGAGATCGTCAGGGCCATGCTTGCGATACCACAGCAGATTCACAGGATCGTCGAAAAGAACGCTGAGATCGAAAGAATCGCATCACGATATGTCGAATCATCGAATTTCCTCTATCTTGGGCGCGGGTATAACTTTCCTGTCGCACTGGAAGGCGCACTGAAGCTCAAGGAAATATCCTATATTCATGCAGAAGGGTATCCCGCGGCGGAGATGAAGCATGGCCCTATAGCACTCATCGACGAGAAGATGCCCGTTGTCTTCATCGCTACACAGGACGCCTACTACGAGAAGATCCTGTCGAACATGGAAGAGGTGAAGGCTCGCGGGGGCCGAGTTCTCGCTATTGCGACTGAGGGTGACACACAGGTGGCGAGGATGGCCGACGATGTCATCGAAATTCCCAAGACGCTGCCGCACCTGACACCGATTCTGAGCGTGATCCCACTTCAGCTCCTGGCGTACTACATTGCAGTGGCGCGCGGTTGCCACGTGGACCAGCCGCGGAATCTTGCCAAGAGCGTCACCGTCGAATAGAGCAAGCATCCAACCTGCCGAGTACGAGTGGACGGGAGCCTTGGTCCGATCGCCTCAATCCAGATCGGAGAGAACGTGAGCAGGGAAGAGATTGTCAAGCAGACCCAGAAGGTCCGCTGCTCGGGCTGAGCGTCCAAACTTGGTCCGGAGGACCTCGCCGAGGCGCTTGAGAACCTGAAGCCTATAATCGATCCGCGTGTGCTGGTTTCTGCCGGTACGGCCGATGACGCCGGCGTCTACCTCATGGATGATGGACGAGCTATCGTCTTCACCCTCGATTTTTTCACGCCCGTCGTCGACGATCCGCACGACTACGGTCGGATCGCGGCCGCCAACTCGCTCTCCGATGTGTATGCGATGGGAGGGAGGCCGCTGGTTGCGCTTAACATCGCTTGCTTCCCGGACGGTGAGCTTCCTAACTGGGTCCTGGGTGAGATTCTGGCAGGCGGTCAGGAGAAGGCGTGGGAGGCCGGTGTTCCCACGATAGGTGGGCACTCGGTCAGCGACCAGGAACTCAAGTACGGTCTTGCTGTTGTCGGCGTCATCGATCCGGGGAAGATCGTAACGAATGCGGGTGCCGAGCCCGGCGATGTTCTGATCCTGACAAAACCCCTCGGGATCGGGATTCTGAGCACCGCGATCAAGTACGAGCGTTTGTCTGTGGATGAGATCGCCCGCGTGACCGATGTCATGACGACGCTCAACAGGGCGGCGTCCGAAGCGATGGTTGGTGCAGGCTGTCATTCAGCAACCGACATAACAGGGTTCGGTCTTGTGGGTCACGCCATTGAGATGGCCGAGGGGAGTGGTGTCACTCTGGAGATGGACCTTGCAGGTGTACCGGTTCTCGATGGCGCCGAAGAACTTGCCGCGGGTGGCATCGCGCCCGGTGGGTTGGGCGTGAACCGCCACTACTTCAGCAGGCGCGTCGAGACCTCGATACGCGAGGGAGATGCGCGGCTGAGTCTCATGTACGATCCCCAGACATCGGGAGGTCTTCTCATCGCCCTGTCTCCTGAGAGTGTAGAGCCGTTCGGGCTGGCCATGTCTGAGTCAGGCGTCGACTGGTGGTCGGTGGGACGCGTGACTCCGGTAGGGAAATATCCCCTCGTCATCCTCTAGCAAACGCTCCTCTTCTCGGTTATACTGCTGATAGTACCAATCGGGTAGATCGCACGGGGGTGGATGGGTCCTGGTGGGCCCCGAGGGCTTCAAACCCTTATGTTGGGCGGCTGATCCCGTCCGAGGTGGGTTCGATTCCCACACATTCCCGCCACAGTCTCTGGTGGTTCCGGAGAGCCTTACCGAGATGAAAGCACTCTCTCTCATGTCCGGAGGTCTGGACAGCATGCTCGCTGCCAAGCTCATCATGGAGCAGGGCATCGAGGTGGTCGGCGTCAGCTTCACCTCGCCGTTCTTTGATGCCGAAGGCGCACGCAGGGGCGCTGACGAACTCGGCATCAATCTCACAGTGATCGATCTAAGCGACGACCTTCTCGAGGTCATCCGGTCGCCAAAGCATGGGTACGGCAAGCACATGAACCCCTGCATAGACTGTCATGCGCTCATGTTCCGGATTGCGGGCCAGCGGATGGAGGGCCTCGGCGCATCGTTCGCCGTCACAGGAGAGGTCGTGGGTCAGCGGCCGAAATCGCAGATGCGTTTCGGCCTCGGCGCTGTTGAACGAGAGTCGGGGATCGAGGGATATCTTCTCAGGCCGTTGTCGGCCAAGCTCCTGGCTGCAACTGTGCCGGAGACCGAGGGGTGGGTCGATCGCGAGAAGCTCCTGGGCATTCACGGCAGAAGTCGCAAGCCTCAGATGGAGCTAGCCGAGAAATACGGAATCAGGAACTACGCTACGCCGGCCGGCGGATGTCTCCTGGCCGACGAGAATTTCTCCAGAGGATTGAGAGACCTCAAGAAGCACGGGCGGCTGACGAATCCCGAGATACGGATTCTGAGCTTCGGCCGCCAGTTTCGGTTGTCCGATACGGCGAAGCTGGTCGTCGGGCGAAACCATGCAGAGAACGAGCGTCTCTTTGAATTCAGGCCTGAGGACAGTATGTTGGTGAAAGTTACAGGCCACAAGGGTCCGGTGGGAGTGTTTTCGGGTGACGCAACCGATGAGAATCTTGAACTCGCCGGTCGCATAGTCGCTCGCTACTCCGATAGCGAAGGAAGCGAACCAGTGACCGTCAGGATCTGGAGCTCGGAGGATGACTCCAAGGATATCAACGTAGTGCCCTTCGCCTCGAAGGAAGTCAAGGACTTGGCGATTTGATGAGGAACTCTGCGCTAACCGTTACGGCGGTTTGCATGATTCTGCTGTTCGTGGTTGCCGTGACTTTCGGGCAGACGGCCGAAGGAGACGAGTTCGCCCGCCCGAGCGGCAGTCGAGCACTCACGGCCTCGGCGGTATATCCGGGGCTCGGACAGCTTCTCAACGGTTCGGAGACAAAGGCCGCCGTCATCGGGGCGGTAGAAGCGTTCCTTCTGACTCGTCTTCTCCTGGAGGACCGCTGGACGAGGAATTCGTACAGAAACTACGCGGAGACAGGTACAGCGGCTTGGTACAATGAGTATGCGGAGCATTACGACAGGAGACAGACTCTCATCTGGTGGGTGGCCATTGTGGCGCTTTACAGTCTCACCGATGCCTACGTCGATGCTCATCTGGCGGGATTCGATGGTCCCCTGCCGGGGTATCTCGACGCTGTCTCCATAGCGCCCGGCCAGAGCGGAGATGAACTCAGGCTGGCCTTGAGCATTCGATTCTAGTCAGAAGGAGCAGAGCCCGCGGGGGCGACCGCTTGTCGACATATGGGTGGCAGGCTTTGCACCGACGGGTGCGAGGAGGTAGAGAGGATGGCGAGGGACAGCAAACGGAAGTCCGCAAAACCGAAGGGGAAGAGCTTCTACAGGGACTTCGTCGAGACCATTGTGACGGCTGTTCTGCTTGCCCTGATACTCCGCGCGTTCGTTGTGCAGACCTTCAGGATTCCCTCCGGTTCCATGGAGGATACGCTGCTCATCGGTGACTTCCTTGTCGTGAACAAGTTCATCTACGGCATAAAGGTACCATTCACTGAGACGCGGATCCGCGGCGTCAGGGAGCCCGAGCGCGGCGACGTCATCGTATTCGAGTATCCCAATCCTAATCCCCGCGTGAAGAAAGAGAACTACGTCAAACGCTGTGTCGGTGTTGAGGGCGACATCGTTGAGATGAAGAACAACGTCGTCTACATAAACGGCGAGCCCGTCACCGAGGACTACATCAAGCTCAAGCCACCGACCCCCAGATGGTCGACGTTCGGTCCTGTGAAGGTCCCCGAAGGACAGCTTCTGATGCTCGGGGATAACCGCAACTACAGCGCCGACAGTCGTGACTGGGGTTTCCTCGACAAGAGCCTTATGCAGGGCAAAGCGATCGTTATTTACTGGTCGTGGGACGGCATCCTCAAGCGCCCCAGGCTGGAGCGCTTCTTCCAGCTCATACGCTAGCGGCGGGCCGTCGGCTTGGCTCCCCCCTTTTCGGCTTGACACTCCTGCTGTACGGGACTATGTTATCGGTATTAGCAGTCGATGCGCTAGAGTGCTAAGAGCGCGAGTCCCGGAGGGTGTGTGAGACGCGAAGATCTGACAACACGCGAAGAGAGAATCCTCTCGGCGATAATCGAGACCTACATCCGATCAGCTCGACCGGTGAGTTCTGGCGCCGTGGTACGACGCGGTTCGCTCAAGCTCTCGTCGGCGACGGTCCGGAACGTCATGCGCTCCCTTGAGGATCGCGGTCTCATCGAGCAGCCCCACACGTCCGCGGGCCGGGTCCCGGCCGATCGCGGCTATCGATACTACGTCGACAGGCTGATGGGTCCATCGGTCGTTTCGAACAGCGACCAAGCGCAGATCCGCGCGGGTATCTCGGTCCTCGGGGGACGGGACGTCGCGATAGTCGTGACCGAGGTCTCGAGAATGCTGAGTGAAGTGTGCAAGCAGCTCGCAGTGGGCCTTGAGCCTGCTGTTGAGAGTGGAGTCATGGAGCGTGTGGAGCTTGTCCATCTGGAAGAGGGCCGTTGCCTCGTGGTAGTGGGGCTTAGATCGGGTCAGACGAGAAGTTCCCTCTTCAAGTGCACAGAGAGCATGTCGGAATCCGACGTTGCCGCTGCGACTGGACTCCTCAACGACTGGCTTGACGGTCTGTCGATTGCCGAGGCTTCCCAGCTCTTGGGAAGGAAGCTCAAGGATAAGGACTGCCCATTCCGTGATCTCATTCGTGCTATCCACGATCAGTGGGACCGCATTTTCCACCTGCACGACTCGGAACGTGTTCACTACGAGGGCGCGCGCTACATACTGAGGAATCCCGAATTCGCAGGAGACGCCTCGCTTCTTGGTGAGATCCTCGACAGCGAGGAGGCACTGGCTGATCTGGTGCGCAGGCCGGGAAGTCGCGAAGTTGTCGTGACGATCGGTCACGAGAACCGCCGGCGGAAAATGGCGGGTGTCTCGCTCATTGTCGGGAGCTACCGGGTCGGCGAGACAGTCGGGCGCATCGGAGTCATCGGTCCAACGCGAATGCAGTACCGGAGGTTGGTTGGTGTTGTGGATCAGTTTTCAAGGCTCCTGGATGATCTCTTCTCCTCGAGCCATTGGCCGGAGGCACGATAGGCCGCGCCATGTGGCGTGCGGAGGAAGCATAGGATTTGAGCAAGAAGAGCAAGAAAGCCAAGGTAGCACCGGGGTCCGCAGAGGAGACCGTATCGAAGTCCAAGGTCTCTCAGGCGGACGAGTTGTTGGAGACCGATGTGGGCGGAAGCGAACTCGATGCGCTCAAGGGTGAGGTTGCGGAGCTCAACGTCAAGTGGCTCCGGGCGCTCGCGGATCTCGACAACTACAAGAAGAGAGTGCAGCGCGAGCGGATCCAGTGGAACCGCTCGGCGCGTGAGGAAGTGCTGATTCCGATTCTGGACGTCGTCGACAACTTCGAGCGTGCGATCTACGGCGATGCTCTTGTAGTCGGGGACGCGAACGGCCCTGTGGGCAGGGACGCGTTCAGAGACGGTGTAGAACTCATCTTCCAGCACTTCCTGGATGTGCTTGAGAAGAGAGGTGTCACACCGGTGGAGGTGGAGGGGCACGATTTCGACCCCAACCTTCATGAGGCAGTAGGCCATGTGGAATCGGACAGGCACGAGACAAACCAGATCGTACAGGAAATGCAGAAGGGGTACATGTTGGATGACAGGCTTCTGAGGCCTGCGCGCGTAGTAGTCGCGAAATAGGAAGGAAGACGGAATATGAGCAAAGTCATTGGAATCGACTTGGGTACAACGAACTCCTGCGTTGCCGTGATGGAAGGTGGGGAACCGGTCGTCATCGCCAATCCCGAGGGTGGGCGGACCACGCCATCGGTCGTCGCATTCACAAAGACGGGAGAGCGCCTGGTGGGCCAGGTCGCGAAGCGTCAGGCCATCACGAATCCGGAGAATACGATCTCTTCGATCAAGCGGTTCGTGGGCCGGAGATTCGACGAAGTGGCTGAGGAAATTACCCTCGTTCCGTTCAAGGTCGTAAAGGATTCGAGCGGGGCGGCGAAGATAGAGGCGTACGGAACCGAGTACGCTCCGCCAGAGATCTCCGCCATGATCCTCCAGTCAATGAAGAATGCGGCGGAGCAGTATCTCGGCGAGAAAGTGGAGAAGGCGGTCATTACTGTGCCTGCCTATTTCAACGATGCGCAGCGCCAGGCGACGAAAGACGCCGGCAAGATCGCCGGTCTTGAGGTTCTGAGGATCATCAACGAGCCGACTGCAGCGTCTCTTGCGTACGGTATCGACAAGAAGAAGCAGGAGAAGATCGCCGTCTATGATTTCGGCGGCGGCACATTCGACATCTCGATCCTGGAAATCGACGAGGGCCTCGTGAAGGTTCTGGCGACCAACGGTGACACTCACCTCGGCGGCGACAATCTCGACCGCCGCGTCATCGACTGGATCGCCGATGAGTTCAAGAAGGACAATGGGATCGATCTCAAGCAGGATGCGATGGCTCTCCAGCGCCTCAAGGAAGCTGCAGAGAAGGCCAAGACCGAGCTCTCGACTACGCTTGAGACCGATATCAATCTGCCGTTCATCACGGCCGATGCATCCGGACCGAAGCACCTCACTCTCAAACTCACGCGTGCGAAGCTCGAGTCACTCATCGACGATCTCGTCGATCGGACCATCGGGCCGTGCAAGCAGGCGCTTTCGGACGCCAAGGTCAAGGCTTCGGAGATAGACGAAGTCGTACTCGTCGGTGGTTCCACCAGAATCCCCGCCGTGCAGGAGATCGTGAAGAAGCTCTTTGGGAAGGAGCCCCACAAGGGCGTCAATCCCGATGAGGTCGTTGCAATCGGCGCCGCTATCCAGGGTGCTATTCTGGCCGGAGAGGCCGGAGTGAAGGATGTGCTCCTGCTCGATGTGACCCCGCTCTCACTCGGTATTGAGACATTGGGTGCTGTCATGACGCCTCTCATCGAGCGGAACACGACGATTCCGACCAAGAAGAGTCAGATCTTCTCTACGGCGGCCGACAACCAGCCGGCCGTTTCGATCAACGTGCTTCAGGGAGAACGGGCGGGGGCGGCGCAGAATCGTACGCTCGGTCGGTTTGATCTGGTCGGCATACCGCCGGCGCCACGAGGCATGCCGCAGATCGAGGTGACATTCGACATCGACGCGAACGGCATCGTACATGTTTCGGCGAAGGATCTTGGAACTGGCAAAGAGCAGAAAATAAGGATCGAGGTCTCGAGCAGCCTGTCCGAGGAAGAGATCGACAAGATGGTGAAAGACGCCGATGTGCACGCGACCGAGGATGAGGCGAAGCGCAAAGAGGTTGAGGTGCGGAACCGGGCGGATGCCCTTATCTACTCAACCGAGAAGTCTCTGAAGGAACACGGCGATACGCTCGATGACGCCGAGAAGTCGGCCATCGAAGGGGCTATCACCACCCTCAAAGCAACGCTGGAGGGGGGAGATGCCGACGCCATCGAACGCGACATGGAAGCCTTGAACACGGCCTCGCACAAGCTGGCCGAGAAGATGTACGCTGAAGCAACAGCCGCTCAGCAGGCAGCGGGCGCCGAGGGTGGTCCAGATGCGGGTGGTGCGGGTGCCGAGGGCGCCCCCGATGCGAGCGGCGCTGATGACAACGTCGTCGATGCAGACTACGAGGTGGTGGACGACTAGGGTGGTGGGTGACCAAGGCAGGTGAATCGGATCCGGGGCTGGTAGCTGGTACTGGTCCCGTGTCCGGTTCTCTCGTCTTCGTGATTCGTGCCCTGCAATTGCGGCAAAGGTTTGGGCACTCGAGAGCGAGTGCTCCGAGAGGTGATTGATGGCAGGTTCCCGAGACTACTACGAGGTTCTGGGCGTGAGTCGAGATGCGTCAGACGATGACATCAAGAAGGCCTACCGGGAACTCGCTTTCAAGTACCATCCGGACAAGAACCCCGACGATCCGGCCGCCGAAGAGAAGTTCAAGGAGGTCGCTGAAGCGCACGAGATCCTGAATGACTCGGAGAAGCGCGGACAGTACGACCAATTCGGTTCAGCCGCGTTCGGTCAGGGTGCTCCCGCCGGAGGGTTTGGGGGAGCCGGCTTCTCTCACATGGACCTCAACGATGCCCTGAACGCGTTCATGAGAAGCTTCGGGGGCGGTGGTGGAGGCGGCTTGAGCGATCTCTTCGGGTTCGGGGGGCAGACGCGCGGCGGTCCCCAGCGTGGGTCCGACGTCCGCATCAGATTGAAGCTGACTCTGGAAGAGATAGCGAGCGGCGTCAAGAAGAAGATAAAGGTCTCAAGACTCATTCATTGCAAGGAGTGCCACGGGTCGGGCGCCAAACCCGGGACCAGCCCGAAGACCTGCTCGACCTGCCGTGGCGCTGGGCAAGTGCAGGCCCAGAGATCGATGGGGATGCTCGGAACTTTCATGACGACCACGCCCTGCCCGACCTGCAGAGGCACTGGTCAGGTCATAGACGACCCGTGCCCACGGTGTGTGGGGAAGGGGCTGGTCAGGGCGAAGGAAACCGTTGAGATAGAGGTCCCGGTTGGTGTATCGACCGGGAACTACATCCCGATCAACGGGGCCGGTAACGCCGGTCCGCGGGGTGGTCCTTCAGGTCGACTCATCGTGGTTCTCGATGAGATTCAACACAAGATCTTCGAGCGTCAAGGTGACAACGTTCTCCTTGAGCTGCCTGTGTCGATTGCGACGGCGGCTCTCGGCGGCAGCGTCGACGTTCCCACCCTCGATGGCAAGGCACGCCTCAAGATTCCGGCCGGCACCCAGTCCGGCCAACTCCTCAAGATGCGCGGCAAGGGGATATCCCATCACCGCGGCTTCGGAACCGGCGACCAGTTCGTAAGCGTCGTCGTCTGGGTCCCGAAGCGGCCCTCGTCCGATGAGAAGAAGCTCCTCAAGAAGCTGGACGACATCCAGAAGAAGAACGTGCCGGGGCCCAGGCGGCCGGTGCGGTAGGGGGTGGTGGTGCCCATGCCGATCACACTCCAACG
>JAUVLP010000022.1 GCA_030600655.1 Candidatus Eiseniibacteriota bacterium | reverse complement strand
GTCCGCCGTGAGGCAGCAACGACGGTCGAACGCCCGCACGAGGATGTGTCGATCGGTGTCCTGCAGGCGCTCCGTGCGCTTGAGGAGGCGACGGGCGAGACGCTGCTCGAGAACGGAGTGCCGTCCGTTCCGTATCTCTCGACGTCGAGCGCAGGAGGCGGCCTCGCGATGGTCGTCACCGGCCTCATCAAGGAGCTTACCGCCGAGACTGCGGAGCGGGTCGCCCTCGGCGCCGGCGCCATCGTTCTCGACATCATTTGCATGAACGACGGGCGCACGGCGTACCGTCAGATCGAAGACCTCAAGCGTCTCCGCCCGGACATGGTGCTCCTCGCGGGCGGCTACGACGGCGAAGCAATCAGCGCACCCGTTTTCCTCGCCGAACTCCTCATCGAGTCCGAGCTCCATCCGAAGCTTAATCCAGAAGCGAAGTTGCCCGTCGTCTACGGCGGCAACACTAATGCGTGCTCCTACGTTGAACGCACGCTTGGCGATGCATTTCTTTTTCGGTCCGTACCAAATGTACGACCGGCTGAGAACCGGGAGGAGACACGCCCTGCGCGGGCTGCCATCAACGAGATCTTCATGGATCACGTCATGTCGATGGCTCCGGGCTACGAGAAGCTCAAGCCGTGGGTCGCGGCACCCATTCGCCCTACACCGGCGGCGTTCGGCGAGATCATGGCTCTGGCGTCTACGGAGCTCAAGGGAACGATCCTCGCCATCGACATCGGAGGTGCGACGACTGATGTGTTCACAGCGTGCGGGGGTGAGGTCGTGCGCACAGTGAGCGCGAACATCGGGATGAGCTACAGTATTCTCAATATCGCTCGGCTTGCGGGCGTGGGCGCCGTCACCGAACTCCTCTCTATTGATATGACCGAACGTGAGCTCTGGAACCGCATAGGGAACAAGTATGTGCAGCCAACGAGTCTGCCGGCGACGCCGGAGAGTGCGATGGTCGAGTGGGCAACGGCAACGGTTGCGATTCGCGAGGCGGTCCGGGAGCACAGGAAGGTGCTGCGTGGCATACCCGAACGCGAGCGCCCCGGAGCGGCCATCGCAGGGACTCCCGATCTCCGAACTGCCGGATACGATCTCATCATAGGAAGCGGCGGCATTCTGTCACACTCACCACGCGAGGCTGCGGCGAAGATGCTGGTTGATGCGCTTCACCCGGGCGATTCAGTCCGGCTCGCCGTCGACCGGGCGTTCATGTTTCCGCATCTGGGAGTCCTCTCCGGGGTGGACGAGGCGCTTGCGAAGGAGCTCTTCTTCGGTCTTGCGCTCGTGGAACTCGGGACGGTGGGGGAGCATCGGGCGGCGATGGAAAACGGCCGGCAGGCATCGGGCCCAAGTGCTCCCGAAACGGTCCCGGTCAGAACCGATCTCCCGGCCGGCACACGCGTCCGCCGCGGGCGGATCACCGCAGTGCGGGAGCTTGCAACAAACGGAGACGTACTCGTGAATGCCGGCGACACGGTTGCGTCGGATACTGTTGTCGCGCACGCCAGCCGGGAGTTCCTGCGGCCGTTCTTCCTGAATATCGCGCGCACCATGCAGGTTGATCCGGAAGCGCTCGACAGCGTTCTCCAGAAGAGTGTCGGTGATGAGATAGCGCGTGGCGATGTCCTCGCGAAGCAGCGATTCCGTCTAGGTTGCCCCGTGTCCTTCCGCTCACCTGTCAGTGGTACCATCGAACGCATCCTTCCCGATGGAACGCTTATTGTGCGTGAGCACGCCGAGCACGCGAAGGTCCTGACGACCGTAGAGGTGGCGAAGGAACTCGGCCTGCAGCCGCGCCGGCTCAAACCGTACCTCAGAGTCTCTGTTGGCGACGAGGTCGAGCGCGGCCAATGGCTCGCGGCGATCATGACCAGCGGAACTTACAGGGGTTCTGAGTCACCGGTCCGTGGGAAGGTGGCGCGGATAGACGAGCACTTCGGGATGGTAATGATCGAACCGCTTCTCGAGGAGCTCCAGATTCAGGCGTGGTTGCCGGGCGTCGTGGAATCGGTGAGCGTGCGCGGCTGCACGGTTGTGAGCGAGGGAACGGAGATTGACGGGGTTTGGGGAATCGGAGGAGCCGTGCTGGGTCCCGTCGTGCTCCCCGCGCCGTCCGGATGCACCGGCACAGAGCCGTGGGATCCCGCGGGCCTCACGCCTGGCTCCGTCGTGATCATTGATCATGCAGACGCCGCGGTGCTCAATACATGTCGGGAGGCCGGTATCGCCGGGCTTATCGCTGGTGGCGTTGATTTGGAGGATGTGCTAGAAGTGGGCCTCGGGTTCACCCTCGTTGTGACCGGCGAGTTCGGGTCGAGCGTGTTTGCGGAGGATGTGCGCGCCGCGCTCACGGCGCACGAAGGACGCTTGGCACTTCTCGACGGGACGACCCAGCTTCGTGTGGGCGTCCGGCGACCGAGGATCATCCTGCCGTCGAGGGCCTGAGGCGCCGTCATGCGGCATCATCCATGGAGGAGGTTCGATTATGAGCAACATCGCGTGGAACGACAACCTGTCCATCGGCGTCGACCTCATCGACGAGCAGCACAAGAGCCTCATCGGCAAGATTGCGGATCTTGAAGAGGCGCTTCACTCGGGACAGGGCCCGGCTGAGATCGTTCGCATTCTGACCTTCCTCATGGACTACACGAAGTTTCATTTCGGGACCGAGGAACGCAACATGAGGGCGTACGACTACCCGGACCTCGACGCGCACTTGGCCAAGCACGGGGAGTTCAAGACCACTCTCGCGAATCTGAGCGATGACTTCAAAGAAGAAGGCGCCACCCAGGGGCTCGCCGACTCCATCGAGACGCTGCTAATGAACTGGTTCGTGAAGCACATCAAGGACGTCGATCACAGATTTGGCGAGTTCCTCCGCGAGAATGCCCTTACGATGAGCGAGGACGGCTAGCCTGGTTTTCTCTGTGTCCGCGCCGTGAAGGACGGTGCCAGATGAGGAGAGGAATGATGAAAATGCGCTATGTGCTCGCAATCTCTGCCCTGCTGATGCTTACCGCCATCATCGCCGGCTGCTCCGGTGGTGAGGAGGGAGCGGAGACGCAGGTCGCCGCAGGAACCGAGATGCAACCTGACGCACGCCAAGGCGATATCCTCGTTGCCTACCCGGCAGACACACTCGACGATGTCGTGAGTGCGGAGCTTCTCTCCGTAGATGCGGCGAGCGCCGACGGACGCGGTTCAATCAAGATCATCCTTGATGAGGCCACGACGATCCCGCTCTACGAGACCGGCAACCTCGACGTCGAGGACGCACTTCTCAGCTACTACGCGAAGCTCAGAACCGAAGGGCTTGAAGGTGATGCGGTCCTCGAGATGTGGTGCGTTTTTGACGAGATGGGGGAGTTCTTTTCGCATGGGTTGGATAACCCTGTTCTTGGAACGAGCGATTGGGTCGACGCCGTGACGGTCTTCCGTCTCGAGGCTGGACAAAACCCTGACAACGTGAGGCTGAATCTTGTCGTCACCGGTCCGGGCACGGTCTGGATCGACGATATCGTGGTAACGAAGACTCCGCTTGCTGATTGACGTCCGCCCGCCATGAGTCACCCTCAATGAGGAGCTCACCTGTTCCTTATCCATTGTCATTCCCTCTCCGTGACGCTATTCTAGAAAACCTGTGTGCAAACACCACGGCTGTCAAGAAGTGCAGCCGTGGTGCGTCTGCGACCACCGGGCGAGGTGATTAGTGGAAGAACGGGACCCAAGAGAGCGCGAGGATTCCACCGAGACACTCGAGCGCGAACTCAAGATGGACATAACGAAGGGCAACGTTCTGAAGAACGTGCTCTACATGGGTATTCCCTCGATGATCGGTTTCGGGGCGATGACCATCTACAGCCTCACCGATATCTACTGGGTCGGGAAACTCGGAACGACGCCGGTTGCCGCCATTACCCTCTTCGCCGCGGTAGCATGGATTCTTGGTTCGACGAACCAGATCATCGGTACGGGGTCGGTCGCCCTCATCTCGCGCCGATTCGGTGAGAAACGCTTCGAGGCCACACGCGACGTTATCCGGCAGACGTTGCTTCTCAAGTTCGCGGTCGCTGCCTTGATGGGTGCAGTCGGGTTCGCAGTCGTGCCGGCCGTTCTCCGCTTCATGACCGACGACGCCGGCACACGCGAGCTGGCGCTGCAGTACGGGAACATCTACTTCATCGGTCTCCCGTTCATGTTTTCGTCCTACTCCATATATACGGCCCTCCGGGGTGTCGGAGATGCCCCGAAGGCGATGTACATTATGCTGATGTCGACCGTTCTGAACATCGGCCTCGACCCGCTCTTCATATTCCATTTCGACATGGGGATAGCGGGAGCGGCGCTTGCCACGGGGATCTCTGCCACGTGCGCCGTTTTTGTGGGGATCTGGGTTCTCTCCTCCGGACGATCAAACTTGAGAGTTCCGATCTGGCGGCGCTTTCATCCCAGGATCAGCGTGATGCTCGAGATCCTGAGAATCGGACTGCCTGCCGGCCTGAACGGGTTCTTGAGGAGTCTCGCACACTGGTACGTAGCGACATTTGTCGCGACCTTCGGCATCGTGGTGATAGCCGCTTACGGTCTAAGCCTCCGGATAATGGAACTGGGCATCCTCTTCGCCGTGGGGCTCGAACTCGGTATCGGGGCGGTCGTCGGACAGAATCTCGGCGCGAACCAGAAGGACCGGGCACACGAGGCAGTCGTCAAGGCGACGCTTCTCGTTCTTGCGCTGACGGGCGTTCTCGGGCTCATAGAGATCGGTTTCTCGAAAGAGATCCTTGGCCTCTTCACCAATGATCAAGCTGTCGTAGCGGCCGGCATCCCGCTCATCAGGCTTATGGCCATCGCGCAAGTGATGATCGCCATGCACATAGTCATGTCGTCGGCTTTCTACGGCTCGGGCAACACGTGGCCCCCGACCATCATCTCGGCCATCATCGAGTGGGGTGTTCAGATCCCACTCGTACTCGGCGCGATACACATCCTTCACACGGATCAGACCGGAGTCTGGTGGTCGATGTTCATTGCTGCTTGTGTGGAGGTTCTGCTGACGTACATCTGGTTCCAGAAGGGGCATTGGAAACACAAGAAGGTGTAGCTCTCAAGGAGATTAAATCGCGTGGAGTTCGGACTTGCGATACGCGGTGGCGTTGAATTCGACGTTGTTGGTTTCGGTCTCAATGCCGTCGATCACCTCTGCGTCATGCCGGAGCAGCCGGAGTACGGAGCCAAGCTTCCAATAGACACTTTCAAACTCGCTCCGGGAGGGCAGGCCGCGAGCGCGATGGTTCAGTGCGCAAGACTCGGCCTCCGGGCGAAGTATGTGGGGAAGGTCGGCGGAGATGAGGTCGGGGGCTTTTCGCTCAGAAGCATCGAGGCGGCCGGCGTGGACACCTCTGATGTGATCGTTGTCGAAGGAGTGACGAACCAGCTCGCGATGATAATCATCGATGGGCGAACGGGCGAGCGGACCATCCTGTGGCACCGGCCCGGTGAGATCGCCACTGTTCCATCAGAGATGACCCCCGAGAAGGTGTGCGCAGGCAGAGTGCTTCTCCTGGATGGACACGACGCGCCGGCAGCCGCAAGGGCGGCAGAACTCGCCCGCGAGCACGGCAGCGTGGTCGTACTCGACGCGGAGACCGTCAAGGAAGGAACCGCTGAGCTTGTAGCCAACACGGACCTTCTCGTTGCATCGTCAAGGTTCCCCAGCCTCTTCACGGGGGAGGAGAACCCGGCGGTGGCCCTCTCGCTCATATCAGAAGCGGGCCCGTCGTTTGTAGCGATGACGCTTGGGGAGAAGGGCGCCGTTGCGCTCGGGCCGGATGGTAACCTTATCGCATCGCCAGGATTCAAGGTGGACGTGAAGGACACGACCGGGGCGGGGGACATCTTCCACGGCGCATTCATCTACGGTCTTCTTCAGGGCTGGCCTGTCGAACAGACTCTCACCTTCTCGAACGCGGCCGCGGCTCTGAATTGCACGGCACTGGGAGCACGCGGTGGGATAGCGGGCCGGGACGAGATAGAGGCCCTGATCAAGCGCGACGGCCGGCTGTAGCCGAGCAGGACGTGCGGCCAAGCCTGGAGCGCGCGACCCACGCCTCCGCAACGCGCAGAACCTCAACATGAAACGGAGCGCGGAATTGCGTACAGTAGACCTGATCATCTTCGACCTCGACGGCACCCTCTATTCTTCAAAGGCTACGACCGTAGGCGCGCTCGAGTGTGCCGTCCGCGACATCAACGAGCGACACGGCCTGAACATCCCACAACCGACCGAGGCGAAGGTAATGGGTGGCGTCGGCAACACGCGTGAGGACTATGTCCACGGCGTACTGCCCAGCGTTCCCGACGAGCACGTCGACGAAGTTGCCGACCTTATCTGGCACTGGGAGCACAAACTCATAGAGGGAGGCAAGGGTTCCCTTTTTCCCGGGATCCTGGGTGGCCTCGCCGGTCTGAAGACGATGGGGTATGAACTTGCGGTCGCGACGAACGCCGGGACCTCCTATATGAACTTCGTGCTGGACTACTTCGATATCAGGAAGTATTTCTCTGAGACGTGGTGTGCTGGCGAGCAGAGCGCCGGTGACAAGGGAGACCTGATCACGGGTATCATTCAGAGGCTCGATATACTGCCAAGGCGGGCCGTTATGATTGGTGACCGGAGTTCCGACATCCACGCTGCCAAGAAGGCGGGAGTCTGGTCGGTAGGATGCACGTGGGGGTTCGCGTGGAGCACGGAACTTGATGGAGCCGATCAGACGGTCGGAAGTTTTCTGGATTTTCTGGAACTACTCAAGGGATGGCCGGGCAAAGATGCGATGGTTGCACGACATATCGATGGTTCTTCCCAGGACTGATGAGCCCGAGACACGCGACGTTGCCGGGATTGACACCATAGTCCTGCACTGCACAGCCATGCCCGACTGGAATGTCTGGGAGACCGCGCGCTATCACACGGGGCCCAATCACATCTCCCCGGACGGGTGCCCTTCGATTGCCTATGCTTACTTTGTGGAACCCGACGGCCTGCTCTACCGCTGTCTGCCACATGAGATACGCTCGTGGCACGTCGGGCCGTGGAACGAGCGCTCGATAGGTGTCTGCATGGCGTACGAGGCGGGCGATGAGCCGCCGCCGCGCGAGCAGTTGAAAGCAGCCGTCGACATCTGTGCCGATCTCGCGCGTAAGCTCGGTCTTTCCGCCGAGCGCGTTATGGGGCACCGGGAGCTCGAGGGAACCGGCTTCGTCATCGAGAACGGTGAACGCGTTCAGAGGAAAGAGTGCCCGGGGTCCGCGGTCGACATGTCTGAGTTCCGACATTCCGTCGCGGCTGCGATCGAGCGACCTGGCGGACCGGGAGTGATGGAGGCATGATGCGACGTTTGAAATCCGCTCTGGCCCTGACGCTGATGACGGTGTCTGTTCTGTGTCCGCACGCGGTCCACGCCTCGGACTCCCTTCAGAGCCTGTCCGGGATCATAGATTCGTATCTTGCAAAGCCGCATCTGCGCGGGGTGGAGCTTTCCATCATCGTCGAGTCGTTGGATCTCGAGACGCGGGGCGTCGGTGAGGGCGACGGCGGTGCGCTGCCGCCGCTCTACGAGCGTCAAGCTGACAGGCTGATGATTCCCGCCTCGAATGTGAAGGTAGTGACGGGTGCTGCCGTGCTTTCGCTTCTGGGTCCCGATCATAGATTTGAGACCAGCTTTTCTACGGACAGCGTTGCGACCTCCCCGGTTCTCGACGGCAACCTGTACGTTAGAGGCAGCGGCGATCCGTCGCTGGTCTCGGAGGAGTTCTGGAAGATAGCGGACAAGTTCCGGACGAAAGGAATCGAACGGATCGCGGGTGACATTGTCCTCGACACATCATACTTCGACGGCCCAGCGCTGGCGACCGAGGCGGCCGGAGATGGCGATCGTGCCTACCATGCGAGAACGGGCGCGCTATCCGCGAATTTCAACACGGTTCGCGTGCACGTGCACCCGGGCGCAAGGAAGGGAGAGGCTGCCCGGATTGAGCTTTCGCCCGAGACTGGATTCGTAGACGTGGTCAACGATGCTACGACCTGTTCCAGCCGACGCGGCCAGACAATTCAGGTGAGGCGTCGCTTCGAGAACGGTCGGAACGTAGTTCACGTCTCCGGGCGGATACCGCTGGGCCACGGTGGAAAGGTCTTCTACAGGAACATCGACGACCCCGCAGGATCATTCAGTGCGACGCTTGCCGGCTTCCTGAAAGATGCCGGGATAGTGGTTGAAGGGGACATCGTCCAGGGTGTGCGGCCTGATGATGCGCGTGAGCTCTTCATCCATCGATCGAAGCCGCTCTCGCTCATCGTTCGGGATCTCAACAAATTCAGCAATAACTTCACCGCAGAGCAGCTCTTGAAGACGCTCGGTGCGTCCGGCACGACGGCGTCCGGGGCGACAGTCCTTATGGACTATCTTGAAGGCCTCGGCGTAGATACGACCGGGCTTCGGATCGTCGACGGATCAGGTCTGTCACGTGAGAGCAGACTGACTGTGCGTTGCCTTGCCCGCGTCATCCGGGAGATGTACGCTGACTTCAGGGTCGGATCTGAGTACATCTCTTCACTGAGTGTGAGTGGCATGGACGGAACGCTCGGGGACCGGATGGGCTTCGGAGGATTGAACGGGGCGATCAGGGCAAAGACCGGGCTTCTGGACGGCGTGACCGCGATCTCCGGCGTTATGGAGACTGCCAGAGGCAAGAAAGTCCTTTTCTCCATCATCATCAACGGCTGGTCGTGCGAGGCGTGGCAGGTTCACGATCTGGAGCACGCGATCCTCCTTCACATCTACCAGAGTTGAGGGAGTGACAAGTGAGGCACCGAACGTGACAGAGGAACGGACTCTCAGATTCACGGCCAGGGATCTTGGCGCTACAGCGCGGACTCTCATCCTGTGGATTGTAGCGAATTCGCTTGCCGGCGCGCTCGTCGGTGTGGCGATCGCCCTTTTTGCCGACCGCCCTGGTGCGCTCGAGAGCTTCATCCCTCTCAGTATCCTCTTTGCCAACGCCGTCGGCTTCGCAGCGGGACTCAGCGCGCGCTTCATTCTTCCCCGCTACAGCGCGCTGCCGGTCTATGTCAGGATCCCTCTGGCTGTCATCACGCTTTTCGCCGGGGGCGCGTTCGGATCGGTTCTGGTGATTTTTCGGAATCCCATATTTGTTCTTTATCAAAGTCGCCTGACGCTGTTGCTCGTGCTGGTCGACAGCGTCATCGCGGTCATAGTCGGCTTCATCATCTACAACTACGAGCGAATGAGACAGGAAATAGAACGAGGCTACAGCGAGCTTGCGGAGAATCGCGTCCGGGAAGAAAGACTGAAGGAGCTGGCCACGCGGTCCGAACTCAAGGCCCTGAAGGCGCAGATCAACCCGCACTTTCTCTTCAATGCGCTGAACTCCATATCGGCATTGACGGCCATAGATCCGGAAGCGGCCCGGCGCACGCTGGAACGCCTCGCCAGCGTCTTCAGGAAGACGCTCCTGGCTTCGGAAGAAAGCAGTGTACCGCTCACACGGGAGCTCGAACTCGTTGACGCCTACCTTGATATCGAGCGGGCCAGATTCGGGGATCGGATGTGCGTTGAGCACTCGATATCACCGGGCGCGGGGGATGTGGAGATCCCGCCGCTCATCCTGCAGGCGGTAGTGGAAAACGCCGTGCGCCACGGGATATCACCGAGCGTCACGGGAGGGACTGTGAGCATCGATGCAAGCCTCACGGATGGTTTCCTCGTGATCACAGTGCGAGATGACGGTGTGGGCGTTTCGACCGATGATCTAGAAGATGCGATGTCGTCAGGGTATGGCCTCCGCAGCGTGCGCGACCGGCTGAACACACGCTATGGCGCCGGCGACTGGCTCATGATCAAGAGCGAGTCCGGTCTGGGAATGACCGTCCGGCTCACCATTCCCATCGACGCGGCCGACTGGAAGTCGGGCACGGGGGAGGGGAAGCGATGACTGACACGATCAGGGTTCTCGTGGTCGACGACGAGGAACTAGCTCGCGAGCGCGTGAAGGCTCTCATCGCTGAGTGCGAAGGGTGCGAGTGTGTGGGCGAGGCGGAGAATGGTCTCGTGGCCGTGGACAGAATCAAGGAACTGGCCCCGGATCTTGTCATCCTCGATATACAGATGCCCGGTATGAGCGGTTTCGATGTGATCGAGGCGCTCGATGAACCCCCGCTCGTCATTTTCGCAACCGCTTACGACGAATATGCCATCAGAGCTTTTGAGGTGAACTCGATCGACTATCTTCTCAAGCCGATCGAGAAAGAACGATTCGCGGAAGCGCTGGGACGTGCGCGCGAGCTTCTCGGTGGCGATTCGGCGCTCAGCGAACAGATAGAGCGTCTTGCCGGACTCGTGTCTCGCGGCGGCGTCAACCGGCTGCCTGTTACGAAGGGCAAGAAGATCGTGCTACTGGATCTTGATCGAATTGTGTGGATCGAGGCGTCCGATGAACTCGTTTTCGTGCACACGAAGGACGAGCGCTACCTGATCAGTATGACGATGGGCGAGCTCGAACGAAGACTGGACGCAAGCGTGTTCTTCCGGACGCACCGTTCCAGCATCGTCAACCTGAATTGCGTCATTGAGATCGTGCCGTGGTTCGGAGGGAAGTACAAGGTAGTCATGGACGATGCAGACCGCACGGAGGTCGTGCTTTCCCGCGCGCGGGCAAAGAGTCTGCGAGAGATCCTGCCCTGGTAGGCGAGGTGCTGTAGCGCGCTCTGTTTCTGCCGGTTCTCTGCATCCCCCCGACATTTCAACTCACCTGCCGGAACCACCGCTTCACGGGCGCATCCGTCATTTGACGGACATTGCCTTCATACAGAGCCATTCAGCTCGTAATATTGCACCATAGAAGACATGTGGGAGCAAGGCAGCCGGCCCGGCTGGGGGCGCTGCCGGATACTTCCAACGAATCACTGAGGACGCGGCTCATATCGAGCCGATAACGGGGGGAAGAAAATGAATGCGGAACGGAACATCATAGCGAGCATCGTGGTCATAGTAATTGCGCTCGTGATGGGGCTCACGGTTTCTGCTGCGGCAGACGGAGTGGCTCTTGGCAAGGCCGTTGCGGCCGCTGCCACCGGAGCAGCATCAGGCGGGACAGTGGGAATACAGATGATCGACGATTCGGTCACCCCATCGTCCGGGATGTGCATTACCGCCAACACGATGCGATTCGAGCAGACGGGGAGCTTCCTCGTTCCAGAGGGTGAGACGCAGTCGTGCGATGTCTACATATGGACTCAGAGCTTCAATGTTGAAGGAACGCTCGATGGCGATGCCTTCGTTTGGGCACAGTGGCTGACGGTCGACGGAACGCTGACCCAGGATCTGGCCGCGTTCGCTCAGGACGTTACGATCAACGGTATCATCGGTGACGATGTCCGTGTCTTCGCTCAGAACGTCTACATCCACGGAACGATAAAGGGTGATGCTCTGATCGGGGCCGCTAATCTCATTATCTACGAGGACGCTGTTATCGAGGGCAGCCTTCTCGCTGGAGCCGGCCGAATGACGCACCGCGGGACCGTGAAGGGCGACGCGAGAATCGCCGGAGGCGAGCTGACGATGTCCGGCGCGATCGACGGCAACGCGGAGCTACTCACGGATGGAGGCATTACGCTCCTGGATGGCGCGCACATCGGTGGGGATCTTATCTATCAGGGGCCTACGCGGATCGAATTCGGGAGCGGGATATGCTCCGGGTCTATCACCTTCAAGCAGCAGGACGATGAGAATGAAGTCGCTGCGATTATCGATTTCACCGGGCGTTTCAAGTCCGCTTTGCATCTCTTCTGTTTCATCGCTGCCATTGTAGCCGGGAGTATCCTGATCGCGGTGACGAAAAATCACGCAAGGAAGACGGCAAACATCATCAGGAAGAAACCGCTCAAGAGCGTGGGGATCGGGTTCATCGCCTTCATCTGCATGCCGATCATCATCATTCTTTCGATCGTCTTCATCGTCACGATTCCGCTAGGTCTGCTCGTGCTGACGCCGGCCTACATAGTCGCTCTCTATATTGCCAAATTCTATGTGGCCCTCTGGCTCGGCAGTATGATCCTCAGGCGGGGTGATGCGATCATGACGAGATCGCCCGTTCCTCCAATGCTGTTGGGTCTCCTTTGCGTCTACATCATCACTGCGATACCCGTCGTAGGCACACTGATAGGCGTCATCATTATCTTCTTCGGCCTCGGCGCGCTTCTGCAGCGCAAGGAGACTGGTCTGGCAACCGCGTTCGAGCCGACACCAGTATCCGAAGATGTGGGTCTTCCGAGTGCCTTTCCCGGAACTGGGACGGAGGGATAACGGATGAGTCGAGGTACAGGCGGCACCTCACCTCAAGGTCTTTTCCGGAGACTCAGTCTCAAGACGGTTCTTCTCTGGGCACTTGCAGCAAGCGCCGCCGGGTTGGCCGTCGGTCTGGCAATCAAGGTGTTTTCCGGCAGTGAAGGCGGCGCAGCGCAGGCACTCGTTCCCATGAGCATTGTGTTTGCCAATGTTGCGGTCTTTGCAGCAGTGCTCACGGTTCGCTACGTGCTTCCGAAAATGAGCGGATTCCCGGTCTACGTACGCTTCCCGCTTGCTGTCATCACGCTGATTGCGGCCGGTGTATTCGGGAGCGGCCTGGCCATTCTCATCAACCCGCTGGTCGTTCTATACCAGGTGCGGAACGCTCTGATGATCGTGACTGTGAACGGTGTGGTCGCGCTCACGATTGGGGCCATCACGTATAACTATGAGCTTCTGAGGCAGCAGATCGAGACGGTCGTCGCTGAGCGAAGCAAGCTGGAGCAGGAGATGGACATTGCACGGACGATCCAGACGCAGCTCTTGCCCACGAGTTTCCCCGAGCCCCCGGGCTGGGACATATACGGGTTCAGCGTTCCGGCAAGGCAAGTGGGTGGCGACTGTTTCGATGTCATCGACATGGGTAATGGGAGATTCGCTGTCACGATCGGCGATGTGGCCGGGAAGGGGACTCCGGCTGCGATTCTCATGGCGAACGTCCAGGCTGCCGTCCGGGCCCTGGCGGAGAGTGGAGTGGAGCCGCGGCAGCTCATGCGGCACGTCAACAGGATCGCCTATAGCTACACGGGTGACAGCGAGTTCATTACGTTCTTCTACTGCGTGCTCGACACGAGAACGGGAGAGATCCGCTACGTCAATGCAGGGCACAACCTGCCTTGTGTCCTCCGCTCAAATGGCGAGAAGGAGTTTCTCGATAAGGGCGGGCTGATCGTAGGGGTCATGCCGGATGTCGAGTATGAAGATGCGGTTGTCTCGCTCGGACCGGGTGACAGCGTTGTTCTTTTCACCGATGGAGTGACTGAGGCGCTGAATCCGGAAGAAGACATGTTTGGGGACGAGCGGCTCGAGGATATTCTGGTCGAGCACCGTCACCTTGGCGCCCGTGACATTGAGAAACGCGTCTACGCGGAACTTACGGGTTTCGTGGCTGGGGCTGCACAGGCAGACGATATCACGATGGTTATCGTGAAATGCTACGCGGGAGCAGCAGCCCCGGCGTTCTACGAAGAGGACTCGGGCCCCCCCGAGAGGCTGATGGTGGGCTCTCTGCCGCGCGAGGTGTCTCCTCAGGGAGCCACCTTAGAGAGCCCACCGAAGCTGCTGGTCCGGCCAAGACGCGCGTGATGTGACCCAAAGAAAGGACACATGTTGAATAAGAGACAGCGAATTGCCGGAATCGTGGTTGCCGCTGTATTCCTCATCGCTGCCGGGATCTGCCGGGCGGAGTCGATCGACCCGTATAATGTGATGGGAGAACACATTGAGGCCCTCGGTGGTCTGGATACCGTCATGGCAGAGAAGACGTCTCATCTCACGGCAACGATCACCCTACCTGGTCTCTCCGGCACGCTCGAGCAGTGGACGATGCGCCCGGGGATGAAGCGTGTCGAAGCTGATCTGACTGTCATCAAACAGGTCGTGGGCAATAACAGAGATGTAGTGTGGGCGCTGGACACCAATGGGAAGGTCCAGATCACGCACGATGAGATAGCTCTCACGCGCAACATTGTGGACACCGCATTCGGGGAGTACGAGCATCTGGATCGCGGATCTAACCTCTTCTCGCTCTTGTACGATGGAGCCGATGATGTAGGAGGGGTCGAGTGTCACGTCATTCGGGTGACGAACAGCCTGAACTCCGATGTCACTCTGCTCTACATCGATACATCCACCTATCTGATGGTGAAGCAGAGCGATATTCACCCTGATGGTGTTTCGCATTGCGTCTTTTCGGATTACAGAGAAATCGACGGTGTGCTGCACGCCTTCAGCGCGGAGACGGAGATTCTCCCCATCGGTCAGAAGCACATCGTTGTCACTACGGACTACGAGGCGAACCCTGAGATCGACCCGTCGATCTTCGATCCACCCTCGGATGAAATCTGCGACTACGTGTTCACGCACGGCACGAGCTCGGAGAACGTCTCGATGCGTCTGATCGAGAACCATATCTACATGGATGTCACCATCGGTTGTAGCGAGAGCACGTGGGTTCTAGACACAGGCGCCAGCATGACCGTGATTGATGAAACCTATGCCCGCAAGCTGGGGCTTGAGCCCGAGGGTTCAGTGAAGGGTGGCGGAGCAGGCAATACGCTCGAAGTTTCGTTCGTGGATCTCCCGCCTTTCTCCATACAGGGGATCGAATTTGGGGAGCAGACTGCGGCCGCCATCGATATCGCCGGTCTCTTTGAGCAGACAGGCGATCTGGAAGTGGCGGGTATCCTGGGCTACGACTTCCTCTCTCGGTTCGTGACTCGCGTGGACTATGCCAACGAGCTTCTGTCATTCTATGCCCCATCGTCTTTCACCTATGACGGCCCGGGTGTGACCATCGATGCGCCGCTGAGCGGCAACACCTTCACAATTCCCATGAGTGTCGATGGGATCTATACGGGGAGATGGAGTCTTGACCTCGGGGCCAACGGAGAGACCTTCCACTATCCCTACGCGGAAGCGAACGGAATGCTCGATCGTGATGGTGTGGACCGCGTCGGCTTTGGCGCCGGTGGAGCGTTCGCTGTGCGCGGGATCCAATTTGAGACCGTGGAGCTAGGTGGCTACGTGCTGGACGAGCCCATCATCGGAGTTCCGACCAGTGAACTCAAGGGAGCGTTCAGCAGAAGTGAGCTTATCGGAAATCTGGGGAACAGGACCCTCAGGAATTTCGTTGTCTATCTCGACTACGAGCGCCAGCAGGTAGTTCTGGAGAAGGGCGATGACTACGCGCGGAAGTTCCCCCCGGACAGGTCGGGGCTTCAGCTCTGGCGGCCGGAGGGAGGGGTGGTCGTCGTGCTCTCTGTCTCACGCGGCACGCCCGCTGAGCGAGCGGGACTCCGCGAGGGCGACACAGTCGTGACAATCAACGGCATAGGGGTAGAACATCTGGACGGGCTTCTTGCGCTGCGCGAACTCATGCGTGCCGACCCAGGGACGAAGTACGACATCGGTATCTTGCGGGACGGCAAGCACAAGAAGCTGAAGCTCAAGCTGGAGGATCTGTTCTAGTGGTTGACACACAGGGGCCCCGAAAGGGGCCCCTGGCACCTTCCGGGGCGTTCACGAGCTGCGGAAGTTGCTGAACGTATTTCACTGGTGTGGCAGGCGACTTCAGAAAACGGAGCTCCGCCCCTTGAGATTTCTGCCACCCTGTCCTAGTATGAAAACAAGTGTTGGTATGCGCTGGGAGTAGCGAGATGAGCAGGGATGGGATGTACCTTCTCGTGGTCGCGGCCGTCGTGATCTTGCTCGCTGGAGGATCACAGTGTATATCTGCGCAGGAACCTACCGCGGTCGAAGTGGCAGCGTTGGAACAGCTCGATGCCATCCTTACCCTGGACGTTCTGAGCGCCACGCTCTGGCCGGACTGGGAGATCTCCTCCTCAACGTTTGCCCTCCTGTCCAATGGCAGGGCATGCTACGTCTTGAATCATCCGTCGCCACCCTCCGGACTTACGCGCGTGCGGACCGGGCTTCCTGTGAGCATACCCGTCTATCACGCCTCGACAGAAGCGGAGTCTGTCTCTCCAGTGGCCGGTTATATCGGTGAGACGCGAACGGCATTTGTGCGTGTGTCCCCGCAGCCGGAAGGTCTCCTTCCTTCCGCATTTCGCCAAGCTTTCGCTGCCTACCAGACGGTGCACTGTCCCGAAATGAACGAGCCGCTTGATTTCGGTTCCGGATTCTCCAGCTCTCCACGGAATCTGGCGCTGGTCGATATAGAATGCGAGCTCCTTGCGGCGGCGATAGCTGCACCTTCCGATTCCCTCGATGCCATCGTCAGGGACTTCGTCAGTGTGAGAGGGTTCCGGCGCATTGGTATGACCGGGCGCTTCGTAGACTATGAACGTCACCGTGAACACGTCGATGGCACAGCGGCCTACATAGGCATCATGTGTAGAGACGCGGCGCCACGGTTTCTCAGCGACAGGATGGGGTCGTTGCTTGGGGGAGCACTGGGAGTGCCAGGATGCGAGAAGAGTCTATTCAGACCGGCATGTGACGTCGATTGGTACAAGGGGGATTGGTTCCTGTGTTCAGGTGCTGCCATCTGTCTCCTGCTGGACAGGATCGAGCCTGACTGGAAGAGAGAAGTCTCAGAACGCTGTATCGATCCCTATGCAGTTCTCTGGAGCCATTTCTCGGGTGGTTCGGCAGACGTCACTCGGATCCTCGAAAGATACGAGTTTGCACGTCGAGAAGAGGATGCAACGGCGTTCATTGACCAAACCAAGTCCGCCCCGGAGAAGCTTTTTGAGCAGATTACCCTTCATGGGGAGAAGCTCTTTGCTATTAACGCCGAACGGCTTGTGAGCACGACAGTTTCGTACGATCGCGAATACATCCTGGAGGTTGACAGGCATCGGGCCGTCCACAGACGGGTTCTCAAGATCGAGTACTCAGGAGGATCGCACGTCTATCTCACGGGACGCCCAGTTGCCGTGGTCCTGGGACAGGATGAATTCGATTTGCAGCAGTTCATATTCGAAGCCCCGGACGAATACGAAATCACAGTCGCAGGGGAACCGTTCACGCCGGTATACGGCATCAACCACTTGAACGGGGCGCTCTCCGTGAAGGCTCTGGGTCTGGACATAGAGGTTCAGGATGCGATCATAATAGTCGGGGATGGAAGGGTCTCGTTCCTACTGCACCGCTAGATGAATGTGGCGCGCCAGTAGCCGCACTGAACGAGAGAGGCAGGCCACTTGAGTGGCCTGCCTTCTCCTGGGACTCGCTTCCTGGGGGGATTGAGCCCGTTCTCCGGATTCGCCGGAGGCTATTCCGTAACCCTGTAGGTGTTCTTGATGGTCGTCCACGTCGCGCGGTGGACCGGCGACGGGCCCTGGCACTCGAGCGTCGTGTAGACACTCAGATTGCCCGGGAACCCGAAGTCACAGAGATCCTGCCAGCCGGAACCCCAGTCATTCCACGTAATGCACGGAAGGCATGGGCCTTCGTCAGTGACGAGATCAGGCATCTCAGCACAGGCATTGAGGAAGCTGACGCTGGCGAAAAACGGCTCATCAAGCACGGGGCAGTCCTCAGGGAGAGGAAGGGTGATGGCCCACAGTCCGGCCGGGCTGAACGGTCCCACCACAACCGGGTCGGATGCAACGATCAGGGCGCCCGGCATCGGGCATTCCGGTACAGTCCAGTCGACCTCTTGGATATCGACTGACAAGGTCAACTCACATGTGTTCTCTTCGGCCCAGTACAGGTAGATGGTCACACTGATCGGCATCCATCCGCCGATGCAATCAGGGCATTCTGAAGGGTCGCAGTAGGTGTTGTACGATTCATTTCCCAGCAGCCACCCATCGACAGTCCAGTAGTAGCTATTGTTGCACGCCTCGCAAAGGTCACCCGGAATGCGGTCCACGAGTGAGAAGGTGTTGAGGCTGCTCGTGACGATGTGGTTAGGGTCCAGCGACGCTTCGCGAGCGGCGAGGGGCGCCGCAACAATGAGAAGCGCGAAGAGCACAATAATCGCTCTCGTGTACATGAAATCCTCCTTGCAGCATCGGGCGTATCGCCCGACAAAGTGGTGAACAACAGTCAGGAGACACGTTTCGTGTCGTTCCTGGTTGCTTTCACGCCATTCCAGTGCTATTTGTGTCCTCTCATCAACAAGTGATGCATAGAGCGTTCCTTACAGGCAGGGTCGAGTCAGTTGTCGAGCTTGTCAGGGATCTGGAGGCGGTGTACGTGGCAGAGAGCGTGAAAACAGTAGTTCTCAAGAAGGGTGGAGACAAGCGGCTCCGCTCCGGGCACATGTGGGTTTTCAGTAACGAACTGGAAAACATCGACGGAACTGTCACCCCTGGTGACACCGTTCACGTCATTGACAGTGCGGGGCATGTGCTGGGTACCGGTTACATGAATCCCAACTCTCTCATTGCTGTGCGGCTGCTCGCGAGATCGAGGGTCGAGATCACCCCCTCATTTCTGAAGCGTCGCCTCAAGCATGCGCTCGCATTCCGCAAGAAGATCTGGCCGACTGAGACGACCTACAGGGCCGTTTACAGCGAGTCGGATCTCCTGCCGGGGCTGATCGTGGATCGCTACGGCTCAACCCTCGCGATTCAGTCGCTGACTGCTGGAATCGAGAGCCGCCTCGACGTCATCACAGAGCTTCTCGACGAACTGCTGAGACCTGAGACGATCGTCATCAGAAATGATTCGCGCATCCGGGTGCTCGAGGGGCTACCGCTGGAGAAGAGAGTGGTAAAGGGCGATGCAGACGCTCCGGTTGAGATTGATCAGGATGGGACCAAACTCCTGGTCGATGTCCTCAATGGCCAGAAGACGGGTCTCTTTCTAGACCAGAGAGAGAATCGGCGGGTCGCAGTCCAACTTGCCGCCGGGCGAGATGTACTCGATTGCTGCTGCTACACGGGTTCGTGGTCGCTGGCCGCCGCGGCAGCAGGCGCTTCCAGTGTCACTGGATTTGATTCCTCTGCTCCGGCTCTGGATCTTGCCGGCAGGAACGCAACCCTCAACGGGCTCGCAGACAAGGTGGAGTTCGTACGGGGGGACATGTTCAGGAGCCTCGCGAAGCTGAGCCGCTCCAAGCGGAAGTTCGGGCTTGTGTTTCTCGATCCTCCGGGGCTTGCGAAGAACAGGAAGCGTATCAGAGAGGCTCTCCGTGCGTACCGGTCGCTCAATCGACTTGCTATGTCCACGCTATCCCCGGGGGGCTTCCTTGTGACATCCACTTGCTCCCATCTTGTGGAGCGTGAGGCGTTTCTCAATACGCTCGTGGCCGCCGCCCGGGAAGCCGGCAGGCATGCCAGAGTTGTGGAGGTGCGGGGCCAGGGTCGTGACCATCCGGTCATCCTCGGTCATCCCGAGACCGAGTACCTTGCGTGTGTTGTTCTGGAGATGCTCTGATCGATTTGCCCGGCTACGTACTCGCGGCAAGAAGCGGCGAACTCAAGCGGAAGCTGGAGCGCGCACGCGAGATGCTGACGGCCTGTCGCCTATGTCCCCGGCGCTGTGGCGCCGACCGCACGGCCGGTGAGCTGGGGTACTGCCAAGCCGCTGGAACAGCGGCCGCCGCCGGAACAGTGGCCGCCGCTGGAGCGCTGACCGCCTCCGTATACAGCCATACCGCTCACCCGGGGGAGGAGCCACCCCTGTCCGGCACACGGGGTTCCGGCACCATCTTCTTCAGTCACTGCACAATGTCCTGCATCTACTGCCAGAACCACCGGTTCAGCCAGGAAGGCGCCGGCACGGACACAAGTGCGGAGGATCTGGCCGGGATGATGACCTCGCTTGCCGGATCCGGGTGTCACAACATCAACCTCGTCTCGCCGACTCATTACACAGCTGTGATACTCGAGGCTCTCGGGATCGCAGTGAGTGAGGGAGTCGACATCCCGCTTGTCTGGAACACATCCAGCTACGAATCTATCGAGGTGCTGACGCTCCTCGATGGCGTGGTAGACATATACTTGGCCGATATCCGCTATTCCGATCCCGCAGCGGCCGCTGAATATTCGGATGCTCCCGACTATGTTGAGGTTTGCCGGGCGGCACTCAAGGAGATGCATAGACAGGTGGGAGCGCTTGAGCTCGATTCCACAGGAATTGCCGAACGCGGTCTCATCGTACGACACCTCGTGATGCCGAACGACGTGTCCGGCACCGGCGAAGCCCTCAGATTTGTCGCGGAGGAATTGGGCACAGATACGCACCTGAGCCTCATGGCTCAGTACTATCCGGCCTATCTGGCAGACGCCTGCGTTCCCCTGGCGCGCCGTATTACATCGAGCGAGTGGGCCTTGGCGCTCGAGGCGCACGATGAGGCAGGCCTCACAAACGGATGGACACAGGATCACTTTGGAGAGGTGCCGCCGATAGCCGGGAGCAAGTTGGAACCGGACGGATCGTGAGGAATTCACGAGCGGGTTGACATCACCGAGCCTCCGGTACATACTGCACGAGAAGGGGTCCGGGCACGCAGACCCGGTGGACGGGCGGCGCGCATCGGAGACAGGGTATGAAGCGAAGTGAATTGAAGACGAAGACGGTGGCGGAACTCAAGGCGGAAGCCCGTTCACTTGGGCTTGTGGGCTACTCGAAGTTGCGGAGAGACGGCTTGGTCGATCTCCTTGTGCGCTCCACCGCCCCTCCAAGAAAGCGGAAGCCGGCACGCGGTGGCAAGGCGCCCGATCGTACTCGCGCGGCGGCCGGGAAGTCTCGCAAGGCGGGGGCCAAGGTTACCCCGAAGCGGGGGAAGCCGGGCTCACGGAAAAGGCGCGCGACTGCCGCGGACAAGGCTCTCTCCCCACGCACACGACGCGCATTTTCGCTCAAACAGACCAACGGCGAACAACAGAGAGTCACTGCAGCCAAGTACTACATCGGTGTAGAAGAGACGGCCGAACTTGATGCGTCGTTTGTTCTCCCGCAGGGCTACGGTGAGGATGCCATCACACTGCTGATCCGCGATCCGTACTGGCTCTATGCGTTCTGGGAGCTGACGCAGGAACGGGGTCGAGAGCTGCGGGATATTCTCGGCGAAGACGAGTTCGCAGGGAGCAGGCTCGTGCTGAGGGTCTACGACCTCACAGGAACAGACGTGAGCGCGCCCAATGAGCACTACGACATCGATGTTTCTCCGGAGTCGCGCAACTGGTATGTCAATGTGCTGCGAGTGGAGCGCGATTACTCAGTGGACATAGGTGTTATTGCTCCGGACGGTTCGTTCATTCTCATCGCCAGGTCCAGTAGAGTGTCGCTTCCACCAATCGGGCCGTCCTCCGTTATCGACGAAGAGTGGGTCACGGTGGACGCGCTGGGACACATCTACCGGCAGGCCGATGAGCCCCCGGATTCCGAGTCGAGCTGGTGGGGGCGCGGCAGCGGGAAGCAGTAATAGTGTCCCGCTTTCGGCCGGGTCACCCGCACAGAGAGTCGGTGCGGAACTCCGGATCCCCAGATAACCTGAAGGGAAGAGCATGGAGAAGGGCTATCTCAGCCTCGTCCTGCACGCGCATCTGCCGTATGTGAGGCACCCCGAGTACAAGAGTTTTCTCGAGGAATACTGGCTCTTCGAGGCGATCACCGAGACGTACATTCCGATCCTCCAGGCGTTTCGGCGCCTCACGGATGACGGGATCGGTTTCCGGATGACGGTTTCCATGAGCCCGCCTCTTGTGGCGATGCTGCAGGACCCCCTGCTGCAGGAGCGTTATCTCAAGCACATCACCGGTCTCGTCGAGCTGACCGAGAAGGAGATGGACCGGACCAAGAACGACCCGGTGCTTCTCCGGCTCGCGGAGATGTACCACGAGCTCTTTTCTGGCTGCAAGCACACCTACGCCGACGACTACGGTCTCAATCTCGTCGGCGCGTTCCAGACGTTCAGGGATGCCGGCAAGATCGACATCACGACGAGCGGCGCCACTCACGGATTCCTGCCCCTCATGTCGGAGTATCCAGCCTCGGTCCGGGCGCAGATCCGCATTGCTGCCGAGAGCCACGAACTCGCGCTGGGACGGCGGCCGGATGGGATATGGCTTCCCGAGTGTGGTTACTTCCCCGGTGTGGATGAGTATCTCTCCGAAGAGGGTATCCGCTACACGTTCGTGGATTCCCACGGCGTGCTTCACGCAGATCCCAGGCCCAAGTACGGGACCTATGCGCCCGTTGTCACACCGGCAGGCGTGGCCGTTTTCGGACGTGACATCGAATCGTCGAAGCAGGTCTGGAGCGCTGAGGAAGGCTATCCTGGCGATTTCGCCTATAGAGATTTCTACCGCGACTATACGTACGAACTGGACTACGACTACGTGAAGCCGTATCTCGGCCCGGACGGGTTCCGCAAGATGCTCGGTCTCAAGTATCATCGCATCACCGGCAAGGAGACCGCACTGGGTGATAAGGAATTCTATGATCCGGATGTAGCACGCGCCCGCGCGATCGAGCACGCAGAGAATTTCGTATTCAACAGGGAGCGGCAGTTCGAACACCTGAACCAGATTCTCGGAAGGAAGCCGTTCGTTGTGGCTCCGTACGATGCCGAGCTGTTCGGGCACTGGTGGTTCGAAGGACCGATCTGGATCGAAGCGCTTCTGAGGAAACTGGACGAGATCAAAGGCTCGGTCCGAACCGCGACGCCTATGGACTTCCTCGATTCGGGTGCGCCGATGCAGACGGCGAATCCCCATCTTTCGAGCTGGGGATATCGTGGCTACTGTGAGGTCTGGCTGAATTCGAGCAACGACTATGTCTACACTCACCTCCACCGGGCATCGAAGAGAATGACGGAGCTGGCCAAAACATATCCGCACGCGGAGGGACTCAGGCTCCGGGCTCTCAATCAGGCGGCGCGGGAGTTGCTGCTCGCGCAGTCGAGCGACTGGGCGTTCATCATGAAGACCGGCACCATGGCCGAGTACGCGCACAAGAGGACACGAGACCACATATCGCGGTTCACGAAGCTCTACGAGGGTCTGAAGACCAGCACGATAGATGAGAAGTGGTTATCGGAGATAGAGTGGCGAGACAAGGTGTTTCCGCAGATCGACTACGCGGTCTACGCTGAGGACCAGCCTCCCGAACGCTCTGCGGGATAGTACCTTCCGGAGCAAGTCCCAGCGGCATGGGCGACGCTTACCTGCGGTCCGTCGATAGGGCCGGCAGGCGTTGCTACGGAGCAGAGATGACCGGCGACAAGCTTCCGATTGCCATCCTCTGGCACCAGCACCAGCCTTTCTACCGCGCCAGGTGGGACGGAGATCCGAAGGGATCCTACATCCTCCCCTGGGTCCGCCTGCACGCCGTCAGGGACTACTACTCGATGGCGGCTCTCGTCGGCGAATTTCCCGATGTTCACATCATGGTCAATCTGGTGCCATCGCTGATCCTCCAGCTGGAGGACTACGTCGAAAATGGCGCGACGGATCTACTGCAGGAGCTCTCGCTCAAACCGGCGGACAGACTCTCGGGAGCGGAGCGCGATTTCGTCGTCTCCCGCTTTTTCGACGCGAGCTGGGAGAACGAGATAACCATCCATCCGGGCTACGCCAGACTTCTCAATATGCGGCGGGCCGGAAGACATTTCGCTGATCAGGACATCACCGATCTCAGAATGTGGTTCAATCTCGCGTGGTTCACCGCGGACGCGCAGCGCGGTCCGATTCATCTTCCGGATGGCTCGACGGTAGACGTGAGCAATTTCGTGGAGAAGGGAAGCACCTTCTCGCTTGATGACATTGCCGCCGTGATGGATGAGCAGTTGAAGTTAATGCGAAACGTTGTTCCGATTCACAGGAACCTCATGGAGGCCGGACAGATAGAAGTCTCAGTGACTCCGTTCTACCATCCGATCCTTCCACTTGTGGCCGATACCGATCTGGCCACGATAGACGCCGGGGGCGCAGTCTTGCCCCGCCGCTTCTCGAGGCCTGAGGATGCTCGCGCCCAGATAGACAAAGCGGTTGCTTTCTACGAGGAACGCTTTGGGCGACCGCCGAGGGGCATGTGGCCGTCTGAAGGCTCCGTCGGGCAGCACGTGGCACACCTCTTCGCCGATGCCGGGCTCACTTGGATAGCGACCGACCAGGGTGTGCTGGCGCGCTCCGGCAAGTGGGGCTACGACACGGCCGATCCAAGGGTTCTCACCCGCGCTTACCGCGTCGGAGAGGAAGCGAAGAGTGTCACGGCCTTCTTTCGCCAGACGCAGCTCTCCGACGACATCGGATTCTCACTCCAGGGATATGCGGACTACGATCGCGCCGCCGACGATTACCTGACGTGGATCAAGGACGGATATGCACGCTGTGTCGACGACCCAGGCGAACACATCCTCTCGATCATTCTGGATGGCGAGAACGCTTGGGGAGCGTACCGCGATCGCGGCACGGCATTCCTGCGGGGACTCTACAAACGACTCGCTGACGATCCGGAACTGGTTTCCACAACGTTCTCCGAGTTCATCGATGGAAACGAGTCGCGAGGCATCCGCCCGCATCCGCCCGAGTCACAGGAACTCATATCTCCGCTTTTCTGCGCGAGTTGGATCGATGAGATGGGCTCCGCTCCGGGCAATGATCTCAACATCTGGATAGGCGCTTCGCAGGAGAACCGGGCCTGGGAACTTCTCGGGAAGGTGCGCGATCACCTTGAGGAATCGGGTGCGACACCGGACAGTAATCCTGACGCTTACGAAGCCATATACCGCGCGGAGGGCAGCGACTGGTTCTGGTGGTTTGGCGACGACTTCGTCCAGCCGTCGGGAGGTGAACTGGTCTTCGACCACCTGTTCCGCGAACACCTCAAGGATGTCTACCGTCAACTGGGGGAAGAGCCTCCTTCCGAGCTTGATTCCCCGATCGCTCATGACATCGTTGTCTGGACCCCGATCGACCCGGCGGTCTCCGTGGGATCGGAGCAGGTCTTGAGAATCGTGGTCGACCGCCCCGGGAAGATTCGTTGGACCGGGGACGGTTGGGCAACCTTCGCTGAGGTGGTGCTTATTCCTGCAGGGGATGTAATGTCGAACCGGATCGGATACGTAGCGACCATCGGGCCGTTTGGTGACGACTGCTTGACGGTCGAGTTCCATTTCGACAAAGAGGAAAACGAAGCCTCCGGGCTACAGGGTGACGGGACGGTCTACCGAGTCCCGGTCGAGGACTAAGTGCGAACAGGCCTCAAAACACTTCTCATCATCATCGCGATCCTTGCTGCTCTCATTGTCGCCGCTGCGGTGACGCCGCTCGGTTGGTCAATGGCCCGGTCATTTATCGAGCATGCGGTTGAGAACGGCAATGATCTTGATTTGACGATCGGATCTCTCCGCGGCAACCTTCTCAATAACGCCACACTCAAGAATGTCACGCTGACCGATCCTGAGATCGGTGTCATCCTCTCATTCGACGAACTCGCTCTTGAGTACAGCCTTCCGGATCTTGTGTGGAGCCGAACCATATCACCCAACATCAGGATCGTGGGCGCCGGCCTTCTCGTGGAGATGGGAGAGGACGGTCGCCCGCTCGGGTGGTCGAAGTTTGCCGGGGAAGAGGCGGGCGAGGACGATGCCGGCTTCGGATGGGGGATCTCTGCACACGTGGCAGTCTCCGATCTATCCGGAAGGATCGTCTCGCAGGTGGGAGGATACGACATTGAGCTGCGCGGCATCGATATCGATGCTGGTGTTGATATTGGCAGAGGTACCACGCCCGATGCAGAAGTGCTGGAATATCTTGAGGTGGCACTCGCCGGCAGTACGAACGTGATGCTCCCCGCAATGCTTCTTCCAGTTGAAACATCCCTGTCGTGTGTGGCCTCGGGTGACAGGTCAAGTGCAGCTGTGGAACTCGAGCTCAAGTCACCCGCGATTGCGATTGGAGCGCGCGGCCGCGTGCGTGCTGGCGATCGATCGTTCGAGGCTGTTGCCGTGGAGTCATCCGCTGACCTCGCAGTTCTCGCCGGTATCTTCGGATGGGGAAGCATGAGCGGCGACGCTCATCTCAGCGGCAGCATAGACGGGCCGTTCGAGTCTCCTGCATGGGAAGGTGATCTGGTCTCCGGTGGAGCCACCGTTGGAAGAAT
>JAUVLP010000212.1 GCA_030600655.1 Candidatus Eiseniibacteriota bacterium | reverse complement strand
CAGTGATGGGTTATGTCGGCCATCACAATAAAGACCCGAAACCATTCGTCTGGAGAAAAACCGCAGACGACATAATCGAGAAAGTCGGACGAGCGAGACTCGCATTGGATAATGCCCCAACAGGATGAATCACACCACTAGCTGGTTTGTGTTGACTCAGGTCCGCTTTGTGGAGCTGAGCGATCGAACGCTGTCGAGCCAGGTTCTCCTGAAGCCCTCGGTTGTTCGAGACCGGAATTCCCGGATTCGTCTTCCGCCGAGGGCTTCGCTAATCTGCGTCATCAGTCTACCTCTACCGTGTGGCTTAGCACTGAGCGTCATGCTATACTGAACTCGCGTGATCAAGGTTTGGGTACTCCGAAAAACGCAGGGCGAGACAGGAGATGCTTTAATGGGACGGGACTCGGACAAGTCCATTTCTGATGGACGAACCATTTCCGATAGCGAGAAAGCGCCGGACAATGATCGCAGTGGCCCGCGGGACGGAGTCGGTGGTGTACCTGAGCACTTGGATCGCTTAGTAACGATACCGCCCCGCGCTGATGGTCAGCGTAAGCGTACAAGCAGCGGCTCATCTGATCCTCTGGCGAAGCGGTACGAGATTATCGAGATGCGTGGAGAGGGGGGGATGGGCGTTGTCTATCATGCGAGGGACCGAAAACTTGACGTGGAAGTGGCCCTCAAACGCCTCTCCACCAGCATGGAGACAAGTCCACAATCTGTTGCCCGCTTTCTGAACGAGGCGCGGACTGTTGTCAATCTCAACCACCAGAATATCGTTCGGCTCTTCGATGTGGGTGAGGATGAGGATGGTCCCTATATAGTGATGGAGTGGATTGACGGTGATGATATCTCTGAGATCATCAAGAGAGACGGTCCGTACGAACTCGGAGACGCTCTTCTGCTGATGCGGGGAATTTGTCAGGGGGTCTCGCACGCTCACCGGTACAGTGTGATTCACCGAGATCTGAAGCCGAGCAACATCCTCATGAGCGTCGATGGGATTCCGAAGATTGTCGACTTCGGCTTGGCGAGAATAGGTAGAGAATCTGATCTTTCCACCACCGGATATGGCATGGGTACGTCTGCGTACATGGCACCAGAGCAGAGAGCAGATGCAAAGCGGGCAGATCACAGGAGCGACATCTACTCTCTGGCGAAGACGCTGTATCACATGATCACAGGCCAAGTTCCTCATGATGTAGATCCTGATGCGATTCCCGTGAAAGTGAGACAACCCCTGCTCAGAGCTCTCAAGCCGAAGCCGCAGGATCGCTATTTCAGTGTCGATGAGTTCCTCGCAGATCTGGAAACCGGTCGTGCTGAAGCCGCTTCGATAGGGGAGGCTGCAAGCAATGACTTGGTTCTCGAGGGTGAGTGTCCGGTGTGTCACTTCGTCAACCCCACGGACTCTCGCTTTTGTGAAAAGTGCGGAGCTGGTCTCTTTGAGAAATGTCCCAGGGAGTCCTGTGGCCGAGATGTCAGAGCTGGGGCCACCTACTGTCCGAGCTGCGGGCTGAACTTCCTTGAGCACAAGGAGTTCCAGAGCTTGCTGAACTTGGCGAGTGAACACTTGGATGAGCACCGCTATGCCAGGGCGGAGAAGCAGGCTGCCGCTGCACTGAAACTCAGACCGGATAGCAAGCAAGCCAAGGAAGTGCTGAGGGTATCTGCGGAGAGACGCAAGGAGCTCAAGAGGCTCTCCACAGAAATGGATGCTGCTCTGAAAGAGGGACGCTTTGATGATGCTGAAAGCGCGCTCAAGGGCGCCCTCAAGTTGAAGCCTTCTGACGAAGAGCTGCTTGCCAAACTACAGTCGCTGGATGAACGCAGACTGGCTTGGGAGCTCAGGAGTCTGACCAGAGCGCTCAAGGAACACGTCGCAGGCAAGAAGCTGCACGACGCCTTGGGGTTGGCGGAGAGAATACTCGAGATTGATGAGGCCAATGAGTATGCGCGTGCTGCCAGGAGCAACCTTAAGCAGGCACTCACCGACATCGATCGCTGGCTGACCGACGCGGCAGAAGCTCTGGAGCATGGCCACGTGGAGAAGGCCGAGGTACTGTTGGTGGACTCCCTGAAACTCTATCCGGGCAATGCTACAGCGATTGCCTTGATGAAGCAGACAAAGGACAAGGCGAAACGCATCGCGCAACTCAGTTCAAGCCTGGAGGAGGCAGAAGGGAAACGAGCGTACGAGGAGATTGTGCTGCTGTGTCATGAACTCACGATTCTTGTTCCCAGCTCGAGCGAGACCGTGGCGAAGGGAGAACACGCCCGAAGGCGGATTGAGCATTTCGAGCAGCGCATTGCTGAGGCAAGCGAACTGAGGTTGGAACATGCACGGGCAGAAGCGTTGGAGATCTGTGAGGCGCTTCTTGCTGAACGCCCGGACCATGAGGAGGCACTGGTTCTGCGCGACAACACCTTCGCGGAGCAGGAGCAGATCGCACAGGGGCTTGTCGGCATCGGGAGACTACTGGAGGCGGCCAGGTACGAAGAGGCGCTCATAAGGGCCACCGATCTCAAGGCTCGGTATGACGGGGAGTCTAGAATTGAAGAGCTGGCCGGACAAGCTCATACGCTGAGACTGGAGGAGTTGGCCAAACAGAGGAGACTGCGAACGTGTGTAATACTGGTCTTACTTGCCATTGCCATCGCTTCCATGGTGAGCTGGGATCTGGTCCACTACA
>JAUVLP010000152.1 GCA_030600655.1 Candidatus Eiseniibacteriota bacterium | reverse complement strand
GGATCTTGGAGCGTATCATCAATGCCGGCCCGATAGCGTGAGGTGATACCTGAGCAGAACTCTATTAATTATCCGACGGGATTGACCTTGCTACGAGGATATCCATGTTGGGAGGAGAATCGATAATGCGTACACTTCTGACAACTCTGATGGTTGTCGCGATTGCTGCCACAGCGTTCGCGGGCGGCAACCCGAACATCACGATGTACGTGACATTTGATCCAGGTGCGGAAGTAGCGCGTCTGGACCCGACCCCTTACACGCTGGGCAATGCCTACATTTGTCTCAAGGAGATCGATGCCGGTTTCACGACTGTGTCACTGGCAGTTGCCGTTGATGCCGGCATGTCCATCTCGACGAGCTGGGCAACTCTGCTTCCCGGCGGCCTCGTGATCGGTGCTTTTGACACAGGCGTTACGCTTGCGTCGACGGATTGCATGCTAGGCGAGTCCGTCTGCATCGCTGAGGGTTCGTTCGTATGGACAGGTACTCCTGGTCAGATCACGGTTTTTGATCACCCGGAGTATCCCCGCATGGTCGTCGACTGCATCGGCGACACTGATGTGTACTGCCTTGCATCGAACGCCGCTGTCTTCATGGATCCGACCCCGACGGGCGAGGACTGTGAGCCGACGGCTGTCGAGAACAGCTCGTGGGGTAATATCAAGGCTCTGTACAGGTAGCATTATGATCTGAGTTGAAGTAGTTTGAGCGGGTGGTGCTCCGGCACCACCCGCTTCTGCATGGTGAGAACGCGGGATCGGGAGCAGCGCGGCAGGAGGGTGGGCGAAGTACTGGCCAGGCGCAGGTTGAAGGTTGTATGCTCTTCTGTCGTCCTATGGGAAGAGGAGGAATCCCGATGCACAAATGCGGCACAGGGGGAGCGGTCGCAGGTTCTCCACAGAGGGTACGTTCTGTCGGAACAGTGTTGGCGGCTGTAACGATTTTCACGGTCGTTTTGGTTGTGGCGATGCCGGCGGCTGGTTCTGAGCGGGTTTCCGGGCACATGGGCGCCGGGTGGCCTGCGGAAGCTGTGGCGGACTCGTCGGCACGTCTGGTGCTCTCGATTGACTTCGACCCGCCGAATAGGGTGAGGCGTTCGGACCCCGCGCCGTACACGCCGGTCGAAGCGTATGTTGTCCTTGAGGGGGTGAACCCCGGGAACCTTCCAGGTGGGCTCAGGACGGTGACGCTCAGGCTCGGCGTTACGGGCGGAATGTCATCGGAGCCGCATTTTGAGAGTTTGCTTCCCAAGAAGTTCGTCATCGGTGGGTGGCGGGAGGGTCTTGTTATCGCGTCCGTCCCGTGCAGTGCTGAGAACCCGGTCGTGATCGGTGTGCTGCATCTCTTCTATCTCGGGAAGCCGGGTATCGTGAGGGTGCTCGATCATCCTGATTTCCCGAGGTGGGTTGTTGACTGCGAGGACGAGCCCCACTCGTTTGAGATCGGCTCGCCCGGTGGGATCCACTGCGACCCGTCGGCGGTCGCACAAGAGGCGCCGGCCTGTGGGGTGGGACCGGGTGGGGAGGCCTACGGGAGCGATGGTGAAGGGAATGACAATGGGGCCGGAGGAGATCCGACCGGCGGATAGGTTCCTTTCTTGCGCGCCCCCAAGGGGCGTGGTATGATCTTGGAAAGAGTCTAACGAACCATTGGATGGGCTCTTGCGGGAGGCAGAAGAGGCTCGGGGCACGACAGCTGGAGCCTCGCCAGACCCATCGAGAGCCAAGGAGGAGAGAACACGTGCTCAGACGAGCCATCTTCGTTGCGGCAGTGCTCGCGATGCTGACAGGCGGTTGCGCCATTGTGGAGCACGGCGTGGCGCCGGAAGGACCGTTCGACATCGCTATTCTGGCGACCACGGACACACGCGGTGAACTCGAGCCTTGTGGCTGACACGGAGGCCAGAAGGGCGGGCTGGTCCGGAGGGCCGGCTATATTAATCAGACCGCAGGTGAGACAGCATACCACCTGATTCTTGATGGAGGCGGTTCGCTCACGCGCAAGGGTTTTGGGCGCGTGATGGTCGATAACGCGACTCTGCGCGGCATGGCGCAGTCTGGCTGTGACGTGACGACGATCGGCTTGGTTGATCTCTACATGGGCGCGCCGTATTTCCTCGACCGCATCGCTGAGTCAGGACTCACGGCCGTATCGGCGAACGTCCGCGACGAGATCACAGGCGATCTGCTTCTAAAGCCGTACGTGATCATAAAGAGAGGTGGAGTCAAGTTCGGTATCACGGGTGTTCTGAATCCGGACCTCAAGATTAAAGTTGACAAGGAGGTCGAGAGCCACGGTGTTACCGTGAGCGATCCCGTGGAAGCTCTCAGAGAGTACGTCCCGGAGATCCGGAAGCAGGTGGATTTCGTAGTAGTTCTGAGTCATTCCGGCCTGACGCGTTCCAAGGACCTCGCCAGCGAGATCGAGGGCATAGACATCATGGTTGTGGGTAATCACAATGCGCATTCCGCACAACCGTACGAAGTTGGAACGACACTCATGATGCAGCCCGGCTATCGGGGGCAGGCAATGTGTGACTTCAGATTGAGCTTCGACGCTGATGGCACGTACAAGTCCTATTCCGGCAAGGCCGTTGTGCTGGACAACAAGGTTCCGGCGGACGCAGCGATGGCGCTCATGCTCAAGGAGCATAAGCTGATGATCGAGGCGGCGTCGAAGCGGAGAGCGGCGGCACAGGCTGAGGAGAAGCGGCTCATGCGCGAGGCTCGGAACGCTGCATCTGCGGAGCCGTACAAGGAAGACTGCATTGGCGTCAATGAATCGTGCAAACGTTGTCACCAGGACCAGTATGACCAGTGGCAGACAACTGCGCACGCGTCTGCTTTTGAGACGCTCGAGAAGAGCCTTCAGTCCACGAACCCTGAGTGTCTGAACTGTCACACGACCGGGCAGAGAGAACTCCCCGGCGATGGGTCGGTGGAGGTTCCGGCAAACCTGCGCGGTGTTCAGTGTGAGTCATGCCATGGCATCGGCACGGAGCATGCGAGAGACCGTTCGTATGGCGATATCTCAGTGGCGACATGCATCGGGTGCCACGATTCAGAAAACAGCCCGGACTTCAACTTCCCACAGTATCTGGTGAAGGTGACGCACTAGCGGAGACCCGGCGAGAGCTTTGGTTTTGGCTTGAACGCGAAGGGGCCGGGGTGATGAGGGGGTGCGCAGCATGTTCCGGACGGTTTCCTCGGCAGCGCTTCCGGCAGTTGTCCTGGCCGTAATACTCCCAGTAGTTGTCTTGGCAGCAGTGCTCGCCGCGGGTATTGCCGGCGCGAATGAAGTGCGTGTTCTCGAAGAGAGCGACACTGAAATACTGATAGAACTCGCCACCGATGACTACACCTTCGAGGATGTGGTCCACAGTGGCGAGTCGTTCGTCAGAGTGGTGGCAAGCGGTCTGGAGCATACGATTGAGCCGGGGCTTCCCGCTCTCCCGATGCAGGGTGTTCTGGTCGGCGTTCCTTTCGGGGCCGAACTGTCGCTCGAAGTTGTCTCGTTCGAGAGCGAAGATCTCGGTGTTCTCATGGTCGAGCCCGCGCCGAGGGGAAGCTTCGTTGAGAGCGATGGATTCACTTTCGCTGTCGAGGATTACGCGGTCGACCCGGACTACTATCGAAGTGGTCGGACGCATCCTTCTCTGGTCGCGAGCCTTGGATTCGACAGCACGCTCAGACATCAGAGAGTCGTTCAGGTTCTTCTCCATCCATTTCAGTACTCACCCTCGACCGGTCGGCTAACGCTCCACAGAAGCATCACGGTCCGGTTGAGATTCCGCGGCCGCGGCCGTCCCGCTGGGCTTACGGACGTTCACGCATACGAGCCCGAGTGGGAGCAGCTCTACGCCGGCACCGTTCTCAACTACGACAAGGCACGAGAGTGGCGGCTCCGTCCGGAGCCCACGCGGGCCTGGAAGCGTGCCGAGATGCGTCAGGAGCACGAGGCTTACAAGCTGGTCATCGGCGAGGGCGGCATCACGAGATTGAGTTTCTCCGATCTGTCGGCGGAGGGCCTGTCAGGGATTCTGGAGACGGATGAGATAGCCGTCTACCAGCGCTCCTACGATGAGAATGCGGAGAACCCCTTTGTCGAGACTCCTACGCCCATTCTTGTCTTTGACGAGGATGAAAACGGTCTCTTCGATGGTTCGGACTACCTTCTCTTCTACGCGCAGAGCTTCGAAGAGCAGCACATGCCGGACGGGCACGAGGACCGCTACACTGACAA
>JAUVLP010000008.1 GCA_030600655.1 Candidatus Eiseniibacteriota bacterium | reverse complement strand
CGAGCCGTACAGCTCCTCTGCCAGTGCCCGCGCGAGTTCGCTCTTGCCGACCCCGGACGGCCCCACAAACAGAAAGACACCGTCCGGCCTCCGAGGATTCGCGTTCAGACCCAGTCTCGAAACGCGAATGACGTCGGCAAGTTTCCTTATGCAGAAATCCTGACCCTTGACGCGCTTCATCAACGAATCTTCGAGTTCCAGCAGTTCATGGTTCACTGCACCGGCCAGCTTGTCCGGAGGAATACCGACCCAGTGAGAAAGCGCTCCCGCAACATGCGAGGCGTCAAGACGCAGGCGTTCCGCGCCCCGCGGAGCGGAAGATACCGCCTGGGCCGCTGCCTCATCAAGCAACTCCATGGCCTTACCTGGAAGGACTCTCTCCTTAACATAGTAGCTGGAGAGATCCACGGCCGACGCGATAGCATCGCTGCCGATCGTGATACCGTGGTACTCAGCCAGCATCTCAGCCACCTTGCTGAGAAGTCCAAGAACGGCCTCCCGCTCTGGTTCGGACACTGAGACGGTCGAAAACGCGCGCTCCAACCACGGCAACCCTTTCAGAGCCGCTTTGTGGAGGGTGGGCGTCGCCGCGCCGAGCAGATAGAGCCCCGGATGCTGGCATGCCATCTCCACGGCATAGGACGCATCGAAGAGTGCTTTCGGACCCCCGCTTATGCCCAGAAAGGCGGGGAAGTTGTTCATAAGAAGGATTGTGTTCTCGCGCGAGGCAGCCTGACGCATCGCCGTAAACACCAACCGCTCGAAGTCACCAGATTGACGCGCGCTCGCCAGCACGCGGTGAAACGGAAGCTCGATGATCCGGCGACCCGCGACGTGCGGCGGAGCGTCGCCGGCGGCTATCTGCAGCGCCAGGGAGAACACGAGCCCACGTTTTCCCACACCGTGGGGGCCCACAAGCATCGCCGCATGACGCTCACGCTTCTCAAGCACTGCTTTAACACGCGATATCTCGTCAGTCCAAAGGTCGAAATCCGCAGCGCCCTGGGCCAGAGCCATCTCCGTAATGTCCACGCCCAGCCGGCCAAGGACATCGGCCTCCTCTACAGCGCCGGACTCCGCACAATTACCGTCGCCTGAAGAACCGGGTGATGCGCTCTCCGGCTTCGCCTTCTTGATTGTAGCTTCGTCAACGGGCTCGCCGGCGCCGTCTCGTGCTGGACCCCGCTCGGGCTCGTCCGCCATTTCGTCACCTCCGCGCTACTTGCCTGGCTAAGTTGCGATGATCTCACGGCCCCGCTTCACATCCTCGTCCGATGCTTCCACCGATACAAGAACAGTGCTCTTCCGCACCTTAGCTTCTCCCCACTCCTTCCTCAGACGCTCATAGTCCTCATCGAAATCGCTCCAGACGTCTTCAGGAATCATCATCACTATCGCATCGGTAACGCCGAAGACCTGAGGAGCAAGTTTCGAACTCGCGAGCACCCTTCCTTGGTGAAATCCACCGATGACGGCGAGAAGAAGGAATGCCCCCGTCCACAGAGACGCCATGATGAAACCGAGCAGACCTCCCGCTAGTCGATCCAACCAACCGAGCGCGGCCAGTCTCAGCGCTTTGCCGATCAGACGGCCGGTGAGAACGATCGCCAGGAAAACGATAAGGAAGACCACTGCGAAACCCGCCACCTCTGATACCCGTTCACCGGGCAGAAAGAACAGTGCTTTCTCCGCCACGAAAGCGAACATTCTCCCGGCAGCGATGATACCCAGAACGAGAGCGGCAAGTCCGAAAAGCATTCGGATAAAGCCACGCGACAGTCCCCACAACAATCCGACAATCAGAATCACTCCTATGGCAATATCGACAACGTTCATGGCTCCCCCTCAGCTGAGGAATCCAGCAGCCGGTTTGTTCGATTGACACGCTAGCACCGTGCAGCGCGGCTGTCAACATGCTCAACACGACGACAAGCGACACGGCCGAACAGCCGCGTCGCTTGTCGTCCTGGAATGCAGTCCTGCCGATTGACACCCAATGCGTCAATGCAGCAGCACCATCTTGCCGTTCATCACTCTGCCGGCAACCGTCAAGGCATAGAGGTAGCACCCCGCAGGAGCCCGCGCGCCAACGCTGGTGCGCCTGTTCCACACGACCGAGTGCTCCCCCGGGACCAGTTCGGTGTCCAGGATCTTCGAGACACACCGCCCAGCTACCGTGTAAATGGCAAGCGTCACATGCCGCGATCCGTTCCAGCGATCATCGTCGCTGATGACAAATGAGATCACGGCCTCATTGTGCACCGGGTTCGGCGCACAGCCGTGAAGCGTCGCTGCGACTGGATCACCACTGCCGGACTCTGGAAGCCCAATGTCCCTCTGTTCCGGATCACGGCCACCACTCATCTCCGCTACGTGTATCTCCGGCCTACCTGGCTCGCGCCACGGAAGATCAGGCTGCCCGTCCGGCCAATCAGCCATTGTCAACACAGACAGGTCGCTAGAATTATCTGCTAATGCCGCGACCGGAGCGGACAGCTGACCTTCACATCCGAATTCATCTATCGGAGCCACGCGATATGCGTACTCACCACGATTCCCAACCGCGCTTTCACAGTACGTTGGGCTATTGACAACGGCAATGAGCTCCTCCACTCCCGGTCTGCTACCCGGAGGGATCGTGCGGTAGACACTGTACTCGATCGCACCATCGACCTCACTCCAGACAAGCCTCACATCCCCGTCTTGGAGGAGTTCACACTCGACCGCCGGTACACCGGCAAGCACACGACCATTCCCAACGTAGATTGCCCCAGAATAGTACTCCATATCGACCTGGGCCTCGCTCGTCTCAAGCGGGAAGAACCGCCCGTTGAATCCATCGGCCGGGTAGTAAACGCCACTGAGCTGTATACTCTGAGAGCAGGTGGTCGGATTGACAACAACGAGCCCCTTCGAGAACCTTCGAAGGCGAATCATCTCAGGGTGCTCGACCCACGGAGCGGCGCCGGGATAGACGGCCACATCCTCCGCCCTGCCCAATGGCTCGCCCAGATCGAGATCGTAGAGCTCACTCCACCACATCTGACAGTGATCGGGAAGTCCGCCTCCTCCATCGAAGGAAAAGTACCCGTCGCCATATACCAATGTACTGGCGAGCGTGTAGCGCAGCTTTCGCTCTGCACCACCGGGCATCTCCTCCTCGGGGTCGGCTGCACCGTGATAGATGGCGTTGATTATGTTGATGGATGGACGACGGTAGTTGGATTGAATCGCCTGGTATCCGTGCTCACTGTTGGTGATGTTCTCGTACCAGCCACCGTGCATGTTCGGGAAGTCCTCACGCGTCGATCCGTCGCAACTCTCGTACAACGTGTTGTTGCCGTTCGTCATAATGATGTACTCGGGCCCTACGAACCCGCGGAGTCTCGACACGACGCGTTCCATACCAGCTCTCCACGCTGCGTCCAGCTCAGACGCCACATCGCCCGCCCCGTTCCTGTCCGCATCCATCAGCCCGACGAGCGATTCGTTCACCCAGCTGATATCATCCATGCAATAGTCGAGATAGACGCCATCCCACAACCCCCCTGGACCAAGCCGGTCAGCGATGAACTTCGGCAGCCAGTCGCAAAGCATCTGTCCTCGCGAATTCTCCGGGCACATCGTGGATACATTCAGAACGTAATCACCGCACCCAAGCCTGACCCTGTCTCCTGCAGAATCTCTCATCCACCAGTCGTCCTCAAACAACTTCGCCCACATGTCCCCGTTGATCGAAGGCTCTTCCCAATCTCCCGCGTACCCGACCGGCATGTGAACAAGAAGCGTGATATCAGGGTTCAATTCCCTAAGCTCTGCAAGCTCGTCCCTGTACCATTCCTCCCCGCGTTTCGCGAGAACAAGCACATCATACCGAGCCAGCTTCTCCAGGTCCGCGCCGATCAGCGTCGGGAAATAGATGTTCGCGATCCGTGGGTAGGACACATCTGCGCTCGCTGCGTGCGGCCACCCCAACACCAGCACCGTCAGAATCATACCGATCCCGAGCAGCACCAGCACCCGGCGCCGACAATCCTCCATCCCACATCTGATCGCTGAATTCGTCACTGATCGACCCCCTCCGCCTTTACCCACTCGAGCGTCTCACCCCATGGCACAACCGTGCTGTATTGCAAGAGTTGTGCCACGTGTCAAGTGATTAAGGGTGCAGTCTGCATTGCTGCCGCCCGGCACGGCGTGCCCTCTCGGCAGACAGAGGTCTGGGACATGGTCGGCGGTACTGCAGGAGGCCCGGTCACCCGGGCCGATGTGCGGGGACCCGGTCACACGGACCCGTGTACGAGGCGCTTTCTTGTCACGGCCCGAGCACAACGATCTTGCCTGTCAGTCTCTCCTCCCGGCGGGTCAAGGCATACACATAGCATCCTGCGGCAACGCGGCGGCCGTGATCACTTCGAGCATCCCAGGTCACCATGTGGCTGCCCACAGCCAGCGGCTTGTCCAGGAGCTGTCTCACCACTCGCCCTCTGATATCGTAGATGGTCAGAGTAACTGCGCCACCACAGCCTTCTGCAATGCCGAACGAGATGGAGGTCGCCTTACCCGCGGGATTAGGGTGGCTACCGTGGAGGCTCAATACGCTCCCCACTCGCCTTCCCTCTTCCCCCGGCCGTCCCCAGAACGACTCCGCCGTCCCGTCGACAGTCACAGCACAGACGTCCTGGCAACTCTCTGGTGATCCATCCACCCCGTCCGACACATCCGGAAGATTGTTCACACTGTCCACTTCAGAACGCTCCCTCGAGGTTCGCTCCGACGGCGTAATAATGGAGACGTTTCTTGACAACGCTCCCTCACAACTCCATCCATCTATGGGCGCGATCCTGTAGAAATATGTTCGATTCGGACTCGCAGTTGTATCCACATGTCCTGGTGCGCTCACCACTGCGATCACAGCTGCGGGACTGCTGGAACCGTCCGGTCTGTGTGAACGGTAGACCGAGTATCCGGAGGCGCCCCCGACACCACTCCAGGAGAGCTCGACAGCACCCGATTCGTTCACGGCAACCTGCACGTCCGGCGCCCATGACAGAGCGATTCCACTACCGACAACTACGTCACCGGACTCCTTCTCAAGATCTATGCTCGTTATTGCATCGGAGCGCGGATAGAAATCGCCGTTGAACGATCCCCTCGGAAAATACGTTCCTCCCAGAACCACGGTCTGAGTCACGGTTGTGGGATTGACCACAGCGACACCGTTTCCAAAGCGCCTGAGACTCACCATCTCACAGTGCTCGACCCACTCGATGCTGATGTCCGGCCGCTCCCGCCCCCCCTTTGGTTCCCCCAGCTTAAGGTCGTAGAGTTCGTGCCACCATGCCTGGCAATGCTCCGGCAATCCATCTCCACCATCAAAGGAGAAGTAGCCGTCCCCGAAAACCAGCGTGCTGGCATACGTGAACCCGAATTTCTTCTCCAACGCATCGTTGCGGACGGGTTCGCCTTCGACGACGGGCCCCTCCCACATAACGTTGACAATAGATACGATTGGATCGCAGTAGAGAGTTGAGATCGCGATGTATCCCCACTCGGGATTCGTAATATTCTCATACCAATCGCCGTGCATATGCGGGAAACGCTCACGCGTGGATCCGTTGCAACCGGCATACAGTGTGTTGTTCCCATTGGTAGTCACCGTGAAGCCGTCTCCGACGAGTTCCCTCAGTCGAGAGACAAGAGTTTCCATACCTGCTCTCCACGCCGCATTCAGTTCTAATGCATCATCAGCGACCCCATCACCGTTGGCGTCCACCGGGCTGCCGTGCGCATCACCCACCCAGTAGATATCATCGAAGCAGCAGTCCAAGAAGACACCATCCCATGGCCCTCCAGGGCCGAGCCGCTCGTGGATGTACTCTGCCATCCACTCGCACAACATCTTCCCCTCCCCATTGAGGGGCGCCCAGACGGTCTCGTTCAGAATCCCATCTCCACACGGCAGAAACATCCTCTCGCCCGTCGCATCCTTCAACCACCAGTCGTTTGCATGAAGCTCGGCGACAAGATCACCGTTGATCGGCGGAGACAGCCACTCTCCGTGGTAGCCTACGGGCATGTGGGCAATGAGCTGGATATCCGGATTCAGGATCCTGAGCATCGCGAGTTCATCAGGATGCTCATCTACCGCTCGCTTCGCCAGAACCAGAACGTCCCATTGTGCCAGAAGCTCAAGATCCGCAGAACCCAGGTCCGGGAAGTAGATATTGCACAGCCGTGGGTAACAGGCAGTCTCACAGGATGCAGGTGTCATGAGAACGAGTGCCAGAAGCACTGCAGCAACAGCACTCACCCAACCCGGCATCCTGCAGCACCGCTCCCTACCCAGTACACACGAGCCCAGCATGGCAAATTCCTCCGTGCCCCCTCTCCCGCGCACAAACCGGGAGCGCAACATTCGCAACACAGCTCATGCCACACTGCATAAGCTGTGCCCTGTTGCTGAGAGCAACCCTTCACCTTGCGGTGCTCATGTCGCAGCAATGAAACGAAAGTGACACTGCGCTGGGTCGTTTGAAGCATCAGTGTCGGAGAGGATGGTGCCGGGGGCCGGAATCGAACCGGCACGGGGCGAGAACGCCCCAGCGGATTTTAAGTCCGATGCGTCTACCAATTTCGCCACCCCGGCTCGTGACGCAGGAAAATCCCTCAAAAGGATGCCAGCGCGGTGCGCCAAACTCCTCGCGAGACCAGGAACACCGGCCGATGGTGCAGATGGAGGCGGCGCCCGGATTCGAACCGGGGGATCGAGGATTTGCAATCCTCTGCCTTAGCCACTTGGCTACGCCGCCTGACTTGGACAGGCAGGGGCTCGAAGATCAGAGAACCCCTGCCTGATATAGCTGGAGCGGGAAACGGGGCTCGAACCCGCGACATCCACCTTGGCAAGGTGGCGCTCTACCACTGAGCTATTCCCGCGCCGTGTTCATTCAGAGCAGAAGTATAACTTGCACCCTTCGGGCTGTCAAGAACCATCAGGACCGGCGATTCGCGGCCCTCGCCGCCGCCTTCCCGTACAACTCGACATACTTCAGAGCCGAAGACTTCCAGCTGAAATCAAGCGCCATCCCACGTTTCGTGAGTCCGGTCCAAGCCTCGTGGTCGGCGTACGTTCTGACTGCTCGTCGGATTGCTGTCATCATCTCGATCGAATCGTACCCAGCGAAGACGAAACCTACACCGGAGTCAAAAGCCGCATCGTAGTCCAGAACCGTATCGACGAGTCCACCTGTTGCCCGCACGATGGGAACAGTTCCATAGCGCAAGCTGTACATCTGGTTCAGTCCGCACGGCTCGTAGCGGGACGGCATGAGGAACATGTCGGAACCGGCCTCTATCCAGTGAGCAAGTTCGTTGTCAAACAACAGATTGACCGATACGTCACCGCCGTGTTTCGACTCCAACGCCTTCAGGAACTTGTGGTACTTCTCCTCACCGGTGCCAAGCACCACGAGCTGCGCTCCGAGAGCGATAATGTCGGAGGCAACCTCGCTCAAAAGATCGAAGCCCTTCTGGTCGACCAGACGTGAAACGATTCCGATCAACGGCACTTCTGCGCTGTCCCGAAGAGCGCAACGGGTCCTGAGCTCAGAGCGGCACCGTTCCTTTCCGGCCATATCGTCGATTGAGTACCGTGCCGGGATCAGCTCATCAACAGCCGGATCCCAGACAGAGTAGTCGACCCCGTTCAAGATGCCCGTCAGTCTCCCGGCGTCTCGCTTCTCAGCGAGGACACCCTCAAGACCGTGCCCAAACTCGGGCGAGCCGGCGATCTCCTCTGCGTAGCGCTCGCTCACGGTGTTCACATGATCCGAGTACTCGATCCCGAGCTTGAGAGTACTAACACCTCCCTTGTATTCAAAGGCACTCCCGTAACTGCACCGATCCCCGTCGAATCCCAGATCCGGCAGCAGCTCGCAATCGAAAGTCCCGAGGTAGCCCAGATTGTGAATGCTGAAAACGACGCCTGCGCGGGACAGGAGCGGATCGTCTCCGTACATTTCCCGGAGATAGACACCGGCCAAGGCTGTGTGATGATCGTTGAGGTGCAGAACGTCCGGTTCGAGCCTCAGCGTGCGAGCAGCCTCGAGCAACGCGCGGCTGAAGAGACCGTAGCGTGCCACCTCATCCGGGTAGCCTCTCTTCGTCTTCGGATCAACGTAGATTCCGTCGCGGTCGAAAAAGGGATCGTATCGAATCATGTAGACCGTGACAGCAGGAGCTCCCGGCATCGGACAACGATACAAGGACACAGGCTCCCCCCCACTCCGCGGAACATCCAGGTCCGCCGCCCCCTCCACACACTCTACGCCAAAACGGTCGTCATCTATGCTCGCATACTTCGGCAGAAAGACGCAGACCTCGTGTCCCGCCTTCGCTATCTCCTTCGGCAGTGCACCAACGACATCGGACAGCCCCCCGACTCGTGCGAACGGCGCAACCTCAGCCGACACCATGATGACCTTCAAGAGCCGGATGCTCCTCTCTAGAGTTCCACTTCTCTCATGTACCTCGCCGCCTCTTCAGGAGACGTCGGATTGATGTAGAAGCCGGAACCCCACTCAAAACCGGCGACCTTCGTAAGCTTCGGCATGATCTCGAAGTGCCAGTGATAGTATTTGAGGTCCCTTTCCCCCACTGGAGAAGTGTGGAGGATCAGGTTGTATGGAGGATCGGAGAGCGCCACGTTCATCCGCGACAGCGTCTCCTTCAGGACGGTTGCGAGCGCGAGCCTTGTGTCTGCATCAATGTCCTCAAATGACGGGTCATGCTTCTTGGGTAGAACCCAGGTCTCGAACGGAAAGCGAGCTGCAAACGGTACTATCGACACGAAAGCATCGCCGTCGACGACAACGCGCTCGTTTGTCCACAGCTCCTGCGCAACAATGTCGCAAAATACGCAGCGCTCCTTGTAGCCGTAGTATTTCTTGCTTCCAGCCAACTCCTCAGTCAGACGCTTCGGGATGACCGGAAGCGCAATGAGCTGGGAGTGAGGATGCTCTAGAGACGCACCCGCGGCGTAACCGCGGTTCCTGAAGAACTGGATGTAGCGGAAACGCGTATCGCCCTGAAGATCCACGATCCGCTCTTCTGCCGCCTTGAGAATGAGAGCGATATGCTCGACCGGCAGGCGGGAAAGCTCCGCATCGTGGTCCGGTGTCTCGATGATCACCTCGTGTGCTCCAACGCCGTTCATCTTGTCGTACATACCCTCACCGGCGCGATTTATTTCTCCCTCAATCGTCAGAGCTGGGAATTTGTTCGGGACCACTCGCACCTGCCAGCCGGGCGTGTCCGGCTTTGTTCCGGTGTCCCTGTACGAAAGCACTTCCGGGGGAGTCTTATCCTCGTTTCCGCAGCAGAATGGACAGAAGCCTCCGCGCCGCGTCTCTGGAATGTGGACGAACTCGGTCGGTCGTTTTCCCCGCTCGGTGGCAATGATAACCCAGCGTCCCAGCACGGGATCTTTTCTGAGCTGCGGCATCAGTCTCCTCGCTCCTGATCCAACAAGAATGGGCCAACTTACTTACGGCCCTGACGCTGGAAAGAATATCCGGGCTCGTCGCGTCAGTCAAACTACCGGGGATACTACCACTTACCTCGCCTCTTCATTTCATCGACGATCTGTCTCACATCGCGCGCGCGCTCACGTGGGCAGACCAGCGTCGCCTCCGGCGTATGCACGATAACGAGATCGCTCACACCGATAGCGGCCACGACTCCGCCCTCAGCACGAATGATGCAGTCGGTCGTATCGACAAGCACCGCCTCACCAGAGACAGAGGAACCATCCTTGCCCGGCTCCCATACGCGTCCGAGCGCAGACCAGGCTCCCACATCGTCCCAACCAAAGTCCGACGGAACGACGATCACGTCCTCCGAGCGTTCCATAATCCCGTAGTCTACCGAGATGGCCGACACTGAATCGTAGTACTCAGCGATCTGAGATTCAAAAGCCGCATCCCCCGGACTCGCCATCACGCCGTCCAAAGCTTCGGCCACATCCGGCAAGAGATCTGTCACTGCCTCAAGGAACCGTTTGGCCCGCCACACAAACATCCCGCTGTTCCAATAGTAGCCGCCCTTGTCGAGAAAGCGCTGCGCCGCTTCCGCGTCGGGCTTCTCGGTGAACCTCCGGACAACAAGAGCCCCTTCCGTGACGGCAGCGCTCCCGGCCTCGATATAGCCATATTCGGTCTCCGGTCGCGTGGGCACCACGCCGAGTGTAACCAGAGCATTCTCCTTGCTCGCTGCTTCGATTGCGCGCTCGAGCGCCTCAAGAAACGCCTCATCATCACCGATGACATGATCGGCCGGGAGAACGACCATGACCGCATCAGGATCTTCACGCACGAGGATGTGTGCGGCCAGAGCAATCGCAGGTGCCGTGTTCTTTCCAACCGGCTCGCCTATAACACGCGCGTCGGGAACACCCGTCAGTTCCCCGGCCATCAGATCGCGGAGAAGCGCGCTCGTAACCGCAAGCACTCTCTCGGGAGGCACGATGGGCGCGACGCGAGCCAGAGTGCGGGCGAGCAGCGATGTGTCGCCACCGATGGACAGGAGTTGCTTCGGCCGCGAGCGCGTGCTCATCGGCCACAACCTCACACCCCACCCTCCTGCCAGTATTACTATGTGTGTCACAATCCCTCCGTGGCAACAACGGTCACGACACTCTTTCGAGACAGTAGCCCACCAACTCACTCAAGGCATCTACATCTTCTCCCACGGAACTGAGCGAGGAACGCGCCTCACGCACAAGGTTCTCAGCCATCCTGCGTGCACCATCAACTCCGTACAGGGTAACGAAGGTCAGCTTCCCTTTATCCTTGCGGAGATCCTTACCGACAACCTCTTCGTCCCCCTCCACGTCCATGATGTCGTCGACGATCTGGTAGATAAACCCAAGCTTGCGCGCGTAAGACGCGACGGCGTCGATTCGGGGCTGCTCCGCTCCCAGCAGCGTGCCTCCAGTCGTAGCGGCCACGACGAACAGCGCACCCGTCTTGCGACTCTGAATGTATTCTACGGTTCCTGAATCGACACGGCCCCCACGCGAGGACTCCAGGTCCACGTGCTGACCACCGACCATGCCGTACGAGCCTACAGCCGTCGCAAGATCTCTGGTGGCTGCCGCCACAGAACTTCCTGGTGCACCAACGGCTTCACCATTATCGGCGATAAGACTGAAAGCGTGCATGAGAAGCGCATTGGCCGCAAGAATGGCCGTCGCGACACCGAAAGCCCTGTGGACCGTTGGCCGGCCTCGACGCATGGAGGCATCATCCATCGAAGGCAGATCATCGAGAACCAGTGAGCAACAGTGCACGTACTCGATGGCACACGCCGACCTGACAATCCGGTCAGCATCGCATCCGAGCGAACGCGTCGCAGCCAGCGCCAAGATCGGGCGGAGGCGCTTCCCACCACCGAGCACGGAGTACCTGATCGCCTCGTGGATCAGTGCAGGGTACTCTCCCTCAGCGGGAAGCCATTGATCAAGCGCTTCCTCGATCGCTTCATGTTCTGTTGCCAACAGCCCAGCGATATCCAATCCTTGAACTCCTTGGATGACCGGTCCAAGACCAACCGTGCAGGGATGCCCCGCGTCAGAAACCTCGCAGCATTGAATAATAGATGGCCTCGGTGTGGAGCGTCACCCCGTCCCAGTCGTAGGTCTCGAGAACGTGCCTGTGAGCACGTGTCCCCATCGCTTTGCATCGCTCCGGATTCTCGAGCAGCACCGCAAGCTTGCCGGCAAGATCCTTTACGTCACCCTTCCTGAACGTCTCGCCGCAATCGCCAATGACTTCCAGGTTCTCCGGAATATTGCTCGTCAGGCAGCAGTTTCCGAAGCTCATCGCCTCCAGAAGTGCGATCGGAAGCCCCTCAAGATCAGAGGGAAGGACGAAGACATTCGCGTTCGAGTACAACTCATCCAGCACGTCGCCATAGATGTACCCGAGGAAACGCACTCTGTCTCCTCCCATCGCGTGGAGTTTGTCAACATACTCCGAAGAGAAACTGGTCCCCCCCGCTATCACAAGTTCCATATCGGTATCGAGCTGTCGGTATGCGTCCAGGAGATAGTGACAGCCCTTCTCAGGAACGAGACGGCCCACGAAAAGTATGTACTTCCCGGGTTCGATTCCCATTGCCTTTATCTGCTCGGCCTGACGCATGTGCGGGAGGACCGTGCCGTTCGGAATGTAGGTCACTATTTTCCCATATTGATCCTCGAAATAGTCCCTCAGAGCTTTGGAGACCACAATCGTTCTGTCAGGATAGAATATCGATGTGTGCTCGCACCTTCGCAGAACCCAGGTGGCGAAACTTCCCCACTTCTCACGCTGCCAGTCGAGACCGTGCACCGTAACCACGGTTCTCATACCCCGCAGCTGTGGGAGGTTCGCGAAAAGGGACGGCCCCAGCGCGTGAAAGTGAACGATGTCGTAGTTGTTGGCCAGAATATGCGGGATGGCCAGTGCACAGTGTGTCGCTGTGTCAAGGTGCTTCGTTCTCACGCTCGGGATTGTCACTATACGTATGCCCCGGTAGTCACCCTTGATCTTCGTATAGTACGGTCGGCAGTAAACCGTCACATCGTGTCCCCTGTCCACGAGTCTCATGCACAGTTCTTCGACGTGGCGTTCAATTCCGCCGTACGTGGCCGGTATGCCCTTCTGTCCCAGCATTGCGATTTTCACTGCATGACCCTCTCGTAAATCGACATTATCCGCTCGTAATGGTGATCAGGACCGTACTCCCTCTCGGCGCGCAGACGGGCCTCCTTGCCCATCCGGATCGATCTCTCCGGGTCGTTCCAAAGCGTGGCGAGCGCTGATGCCAGCTCGCCCGCATCGCCGGATGCAAAGAGAAGTCCCGTCTCGCCCTCCTCGATCAGCTCCGGGATCCCACCCATCGTCGAGCCGACCACGGCCTTCCCGTATGCGCATGCCTCGTACACGGCAAGCGGGGAATTCTCGAAACACTCCGATGGCATAACAACGAATTGAGCTCCGCGCAACAGCGTTCTGAGCTCTTTTCCGGTTCTGTAGCCCACGAACTCCACGTTCCTGAGCCCGCGCTGCTCCACTGTCGCCCTGAGATCACCCGCAAGAGGACCATCCCCTATCACCTTGAATACGACGCCCGGAGAGAGTGCGAGAGCCTCCAGCAGCGTTTCCAGCCCCTTTCCAACCGAAAGCCGGCCTACGTAGACCGCATATCCATCAGATTCGAACCGGGGTTCGTAGCGGTCCAGTGCAATCGCGTATGGCAGATGGACTATCTTCCCCGGCTCAACGCCGTGCGCTATCATGCGCTCCCTGAGCGATTGGCTCGGAGCTATGAAGACACTTACGTGTTTGCTGTACGTTCCCATCAATTTGCGCGCATAGGCCTCAAAAGCCACAAGAGCGCTCCACGCCACCGAGCCGTGCATGCATCTGTGAACACACGCATTGTAATAGCGCCACTCTGCACAGCGTTCGCACGGCTGCCCATGAACAAACATCTGATAGTTCGGACAGATGAGCTTGTGATCGTGAAGTGTCTGTACGATCGGAACGCCTTCCGCTCTCAACCCATAGATGATCGAAGGAGAAAGCTGGTGCGCTATGTTGTGAAGATGGGCCACATCAGGGCGCGTGCGTCTTACTAACGCTTCGATCTTCCTCCTTGCCTCCACAGAGTGAATCACTCGCGCAGCAGTCCTGAAGCAGCCCCCGATTCCGCGCCGCGCATCAAACCTGACGTGTGAAACGAACAGGTCGGCGTGTTCACTCTCCTCGTTCATCGGGTGCTCCATCGCGAACGGAACTACGCTGTGACCACGTACTTCTAGAATACGAGCCAGTTCAAAGAGATATCGCTCGGCGCCACCTCTAATGAAATAGAACTTGTTTGCCGCGAGTACTCTCATAACAGGATGACATACCTCCCAGCGACACCGGTGACTCTCACTTGTCCACCCTGGTATCAAGCCCTAGGAATTTGGCTCCGAGCATCCAGGCGAGCGGCTTCAGAGGCCGCTTGCTCATCGGCGGTGCTACCGTGCAGACCATCCAGCACTGAACATCGCACGACGCCACTGATTCACGCACCGCGCATGTCGTCTTTCGCTGCATGTTTTCGAAACCGCTCTCCCGCACATTCCCCATTTTCGTCCCACCGATATTGCAGGGATAGACATCACCCCAGGGATCCAGAAAGAAGAAGTCCTGCCCGGCGCGGCATGGCAACCGCCTTGGGCGCCCCCGAATGTACTCGACGACCCCCCTCAGGTAGTACGCCCTGGCCCAGTCATAGGGACGCCACGAGCGGAGGTGTTCCTGCATGAGCTCGAGCACCTCAGCCACGGACGTCTTCGAGTAAGGGCGCTCCACTTCGTGCTCACCGAAGAAGATCGGGGAACTGTGTGCGGCACTCATTATGAAGCGGATGCCAAGTTCGTCCGCCTTCTTCTTCACCTTGGTGATCTCGCCGATGTTGTCCTTCGTCAAGGTTGCCGCAAGCCCGAGGTCCGGAACCAATCGCCTCTGCAGTCTGCTCACCGTCTCCATCGCTTTTTCGTAGGCGCCCGGAATGCCGCGCATCCGATCGTGCGCCTCCCCTATGCCGTCGACGGATACCCTCACAGCCACCGGATCGGATCCTCTCGAAGATGTCTCAATCATCCTCGCAACAGCGGCCTCTATGCGCTCCGGCAAAAGACCGTTGGTCGATATGACGATCCGAGCGCTCGCACAAGTCTCTGACATAACAGCAACGATCTCGGGCAGGTCGTCACGAAGGAAAGGCTCTCCACCGCTCACGTTGATCGATTTGAGACTGCGTGGCAACCAGCGATACTCATCGGGAGCAAGCTCCCTCGCCACATCCGCGTCTTTCTTCCAGATATCGCACATGACACACCTGGAGTTACATCCGTATGTGACCGCGGCAACGCACCCGACTGGCCCACCCATCACGCTTCCTCCGGCGCCGCATCGAAACCGAACAGGGCATCGTAGGCTCTGACGATCTCCTCTCCCGTGTGTTCCCAGCAGAGGGATTCCTCGATGCGCTTGCGGTTCTGCTTGCCCAGTCTCTCCCGGAGTTCAGGATCGTCCAGGAGCTGTATGATCCGCTCCCCGAACTCGATTTCATCATTGGGCACGGCGTACAGCGCGCCATCCTGTGCAGAGTAGTGGCTCTCCTTGAGATCAAAGGAGACCATCGGTTTGGCAAAAGTCATGTACTCAAGAACCTTGTTCATCGTGGAGACATCGTTCAGGAGATTCTTCGGATCAGGACAGACGCAAACATCGGCTGTCGACAGATATCTCCTCACGTCCTCGTCTGAAATGCGACCCGTCATCTCGACGCAATCGGTAAGACCGAGGTCGTCGCGGAGGAGCTTCACATCGACAAAAGAATCCCCCGAACCGATCAGCACGAAGTGGACATCCTTCCGATCGACAACATCGACGACGTGTCTGATCGAGCGGAGCAAGTAGTCGAGTCCGTCCTGAGGAGCCATGACCCCGAGATAACAGACCAGGTATTTCTTTCCCCTTTTGAGCTCTTCCTCCGGCTCGACGGGTGTGAACTGAGAGATCCTCGGACCGCTCCGGACAACGTGGATCTTGCTCTCTGGAAACCGTCCGACCGTGGAAGCATGCTTCTTGTAAGAGAAATTCGTCGCTATCACCATGTCTGCGGTGCGATACGTGAGCCACTCGAGGCCGCGAAGCAGCCCGAAATTGACAGCCGGGCGTCCCCCGAACCTGGAAAGGTAGAGTTCAGGACAAAGGTCATGCTGGTCGAACACGAATTTCGAGCGTCTGAAAAGCTTGAACAACAACCCGATCAGGAAAAATGTGTCGGGCGGATTGCACGCATGAATCGCATCAAAGCCTTCTCTCCGCGCCACCTTTGAGGCGAGCCTGAGAGACATCACCCAGCAGTAGGGAAACTCCCATGCATATGAGAGCTTATTCGTCGTAGGAGGCGGCGGTGGATAGCGGTAGATTGAGATCCCATCTATGACCTCGAACGACTCCCGGAAGTTTTTCCCCTGCGGACAGATGACGCTGACACCGTAACCGGCAGCTGTAAGCGTCGTCGACTCAAGCCAGACACGCCTGTCGAATGGAACCGGGAGGTTCTCGACAATTATGAGAATTCTCTTGTTCTTTTCCACGGTCGTCTCCGTCGAAACGTAGGAGCTGAAACGTGCATCCAGCTCTACTACCAGGCGATACCTATGTAGGTTCCGCGCGCCACTGAGGTATCTTCCACAATTCGCACGAGGTCGATCATTATCTGGTCCTCGCGCATTCTGGAGGGTACGCTCTCGAACTCTTCGGCGCTGTTGGCCACAACAATGACCTCGGATCTCTCCAGTAGTTCATCGACACTGGCAGCCTTGAGACTCTGCGCGTACGGCAGTTCACTCTCGAGGAATCCAAGATTCGCACCGAAGAGCTCATCCCAGGAGATGTTCTCGTCGTAGATGCAGAGATCGTATCCCTTACCGATCAGAGTACTGACGACCTGAACGATGGGGCTCTCCCTGAGATCGTCCGTCTCGGCCTTGAAACTCATTCCAAGAACGCCGACCTTCTTCTTGCCGCTCTCCCTGATGTAGTTGATGGCACGCTGAATCTGCAGATCGTTCGACGGCGTCGCCGCACTCAGAACCGGACACTCGATGTCAAGCCTCTGACTCATTCGCACTATTGCCCTCAGGTCCTTCGGGAGACACGAGCCACCAAAGGCGAAGCCGGGCTTGAGATAGTAGGGAGATAGATTGAGCTGTGTGTCCAAGCAGAAGATCTCCATCACCTTGTGACTGTCCGAAACGCCGAGTCCCTTTGCCACGTTCCCGATCTCATTGGCGAAACAGACCTTGATGGCGTGGAAGCAGTTGTCCGCGTACTTCACCATCTCCGATACGGAAAGCTCGGTTCTTACAAGTGGGGCATCGATTGGAGCACAAAGCTCCTCCAATACGTCGCCCGCACGACTTCCAGGCGTACGCTCGCCTATCACTATTTTCGGTGGATTGTAGAAATCCTTGATGGCAGAAGCTTCACGAAGGAATTCCGGATTGAAGCAGACCCCAAAGTCCTTTCCCTCTTTCTTCCCCGACGAACTCTCGAGAATCGGGATCAGCTCCGTCTCAACGGTGCCGGGAGGTATTGTGCTCCTGAAGATCACCGTGTGGAACTCACCCTTCTGCGTGAAAACTTTCCCCATCTGCTCACACACGCGCTTGGTGTAGTCCAGATTCGGACTGCCGCTCTCCATTGATGGAGTACCAACGCACACAAGCGAGATTTCCGTCTTGGTAATCGCTTCGTGGTAATCGTCCGTCACTGTCAGTATTCCATTCTTGACGGCCTTTTCGATAAGCTCGCCCAGGCCCGGCTCAACAATGGGGCTCAGACCCTTTCGAATCGGCTCGAGCTTCCTCGGGTCCACATCCAGACCTATCACGTGATGGCCCATGTCCGTAAAACAGGCTGCCGATACACAACCCACATATCCGAGTCCAAGAACACTGATTCTCATATCTCCGGAACCTCTCCTCTCCCCAACATGTGGTTACTCAAGCTGATTTGAAACCTCTGTGAAATCCGCTGTCCGTTCTCCACGATTCCATTTTTCTATCTCGAAGCCCGAGGTCTCAACTTTGCCGTCATGAGATACCTCGATTCCAAACGTCCCCCTGAACGACTCCCCGACAGACTCCGATGCTCCGAAGAGGCATCGTTCAACGCGGTCCCCATCCGTAAACCGGATAGCTACCCCCCGTTCCAAGAAATCTCTCTCCCGTTCGATCTCGACGCGTCTGTCGTGCCCGAGCGGGACAGTCGCGCATACGAGCGTAGCAGGCAGCTCGAGCATACCCTCGAACAGAACCTGCGGCGCCGCATCCATCTGGCCGAATCCGTGCGAAACCCACCCCCGCCGCGGCTCCTCCGAACCGGTCAATACCGAGCACTCCAGACCATCTGGCAACCAGGCGCTCAGCCGAAGTCCCGTACCGTCCGCGAAACTCAGATCCATGTGCTCATCCGCACTCCACATGACGCCTGCACCGTTCACGCCACTCCTGCCCCTCTCCTCCCGATCATCTCTGTCCTCCACCATGACGCGTACGCCGGTGTCGAGCTGAAAAGATGCCGACACATGGTGTTCACCGGAGCCATCGAGCTGATCTACAATGATGCAGGCTCCACCTAGCGTGAGCACGACCGTGCGACGGTGCGTTACGCCACTGCTCCTGGCGTATCCATCATGAGCCCCTTCGAAAAGGTCGAAGAGTCTGGAAGACATCCAAGCACGCGGGCGCGGCTTGGCTCGTCTGCCCCACATGAACGGGCCGCGCATCTCCGATTGGCTCAGGCCGTCCACGGTTACTGTGTTGTGCGCGTGTGTGGATCTGAAATGATCCCGCCACTCGCGCGCCCGGTGGTAGCAGTAGGTCCCTGGATCAACTATCAGCCAGCGCCCATCCACTGCCATCGACACAGACAGGCAGTCAGCGTGACCGTGCGCAGCGATCGAAAGATATCCCAGTTCGCCACAGTCAATCACCCCGAGCCGGCCACCCCTCCTCAGAACGTAGTACCCACCCTCGGGGAACGCCATGCTCCGCGAGTCCCCGACACTCCCATCTGCCGCCTCAGCACATGGAGGTCTCTCATAAGACACCTCCGGACCCATCATCCAGACCGCCGGCTCCAGGTCGCGAGCTTCTACGGCCTCCACACTCGCGAGTCCTCCAGCAAGTGCTCCACACGCAGCCGCTCGAAGCGCCTGGCGGTGCTGTTCACCACCAAGATCATAGACTCGCCCACCGTCCTCATCCCCGATCGAAGGAGGTATCTCAGCCTCTCCACAAATCGACGTCAGGAAGATCGCCATCCGCCCGATCACCTCACGGAAACCGTCACTCATCGGTCGGTCGATCGATCTCGCTGCCGCCAACGCCATCAGGCCGAACTCCATTACGAAACTCTGGTACTGAACCGACAGTTCGCGGCTTACTCCATCACCACACACCTGGAGGGGCAATTCGCGTTCCAAAACGCGTCGTCCACGAGCTACCCAGCTCTCCGCCTCACCGAGAAACGTGAACTTGGCCCCTGCAACAAGAAGGCCACAGGCCTCCCCGATCAGATGATTGTTCTTCGATGAAGCATAGACTGAAAGGTTATCATGCAAGTGCCGCCCCTGCAACGCGACACTCAGCGCCAGGATCTCTGCATCGCCATCCCGCGCCCCCGCAAGACCTACTAGATCCACTGCGAGCGCCCACGAAATGAGCCGGATGGAGATCTCGAGCGCGCTCGTCCAGTTTATCCCGTAGAAGGGTGGATTCTGTTCCACCCACGTTCTTATGCCTGACCACACCGCTTCCGCATAGCGAACGTCCGAAGTCAGCACGTATGCACGGGCAAGCGTCACCAGCTCGTGCTGCCGGTTGAGTTCCCAGACGTAGCGCGGATCGTCCAGTCCTTCCTGGAAGCGGAAGTCGAGCGTAGCCCAATACTCGAGCGGCCACGAGCCACCCGTCACAGGATCGCCGAGCCAATCCGGTGGGTACTTGAGCTCAAATCGCGTCCAGCCGAATGCAGGAATCCGGCCGCTGAGAATGCCCTCCGCATCCGTCACTACTCCATCGGGCGAAGCCCCGATCCTTACCAGGGCTTCCTTCAGGGCCGCGCCATCCAGCGCGCCCGGCAGAAGCCTCCCTGTCTCCTCGTCCAGACAACCCGGCCGACGCACTACCACCTGATCGAGAGATGCCAGTTCGTGCTGTGGACGTGATCGCCCGGAACGGAGGAACCGATTTCGAACCCCACGCCAGGATCTGACTGCGAGTTCAGCAGGGCTCATGGCGAATGCCCGGCGAGCCATCCAGATGAGTCTCTCCGCGCTAGCCATCGCATCTCCCGGCGTCCGTCAACTCGTACATGAGCTGTTCCAGCGCATCCACGGCAGGATCCCAACCGAAGCTCGACTCGACATAATCGCGACATCGCTTGCGGAGCTCTTCCGCAGCGCGTGTGTCTGAGAGCCACTCGAGCATCATGCCCATCCCTCTGCGAAGAGCTGCAGGCCGCGTTCCGCGAAGCACGAGTTGTGGTGCAAGCGGCTTGAGAATCTCCGGGGTCGCTCCTATTGGTGTCCCGAGAGCCGGCGTCCCACACGCCAGCGCTTCCAGCGTCACCATTCCGAAGCCCTCAAAGGCAACAGACGGAAGCACGAAGAGGTCGGCTGCCTGGTAGTAGTCCACAAGCTTGCCCTCCTCTACAAATCCGGCGAAGCGGACGGAATCTGAGAGTCCACCGTCGACGACCTGGTGCTTGAGTTCCTGCTCCAGCCTCCCGTGACCGGCGATTACAAGCATCGCCTCCGGATGTCGGGCGAGTACCTCGCCAAAGGCAGTTATGAGATTCGACAGGCCCATGCGCGGCACCAACCGCCTGACTGTCAACAGGATCTGCCGGTCAAGCGGCAGGTTCAGTCTCTCTCTCACCACCTTACGGTCGGGTGCCGGTGTGAAGCGCTCAAGGTCAACGCCCCCCGGAATCTTGATCACCTTCCCGGCGGCGAAGGAGTAATAGCTCGACAGCTGCTCGGCGGAGAAATCGCTAAGGACAGCGATGCGGTCGGCACGCTTGAGGCAGGCGACCTCAGTCCGCCGTGCCATCCCACCGAAGAACACTCGCTCGAGGAGTTTGGGCACCCGGCGCTCGGCCCCCTCAAGTCGAAGCTCCTGCCAGTATGAGGCGTGGAAAGTCATGACCTCGGGTATCGTCTTCTTTCCGGCACTCTTGATGTACGAGTAGTAGGGGAAGTAATGATGCGGCAGCACAATGTCGAATCTCCGACTTTTGATCAGTTCGCTGACCACACGCCTTGAGGCATAGAGCGCATCCCTTGTTCTGCCTCCCATTCGCCCACGGCTCTCAGCGGTCCCGTAGCGATGGACCGTAAAACCATAGAGTTCTTCCGTATCGGGAGTACCGGGTTCGGTCCTTTGCCCAACAAGGTGAATGGTGTGTCCGCGCTCTGCAAGTCGCTTCGTCGTCTCGTGCGCAACTCGCTCCACGCCACCCTGATTGTCCGGGAAGAAAAACTGATTGATCGAGAGAATGCGGAGTCTCTGCTTCATCGGCGGCGTCCGTGTTGGAAGTAGATCGCGCGGTAGATCTCCGGTATCCGCCCGATGCTCGCTTCGATCGAGAACTCCACCTCCAACTTCCGCCGCCCAGCCTCTCCGAGCGACTTCCCCTTATCCGACCGGTCCAGCACGTCGATGATGGCCTCTGCCAAGCCGGCAGCGTCACGCGGGCGTATCAAGCGGCCGGTGACCCCATCTTCGATCTGTTCGCTGATACCTCCTACGTCCGTCGCCACGACCGGTAGCCGCGACCCCATCGCTTCCAGGATCACAAACGGCAGACACTCATCCTCAGAGGGAAGTATCAGAAGATCGACGGAGGCAAGAATCGCGGGGACGTCGCGTCTGAAACCAGCCCAGATCACTTCGGTGGTAACACCGAGGCTCTCGGCCTCTGCTTTAAGCTTCTCTTCGATATCGCCTTCTCCCACAAAGAGAAGGCGGTAGCCGGGTATCCGCTTGCGGATCTCATCGATGGCCCTGATAGCAAACGTGTGCCCCTTCCTGTCGCACACTCGCCCAACGAGGACGGCTACGGCATCCGACGCGCCAAGGCCGAGGTCTACCCGCACAGCGCTTGGGTCGAACGTCGCGTCGAACTGCGATATGTCGATCCCGTTTCTGATGCTGACGATCTTCTCCGGGGGAATCCCATAGTTCCTTATCAGCATGTCCCTGCTCAATTCCGAGACGGCTATCGTCTTGTCTATCAGTCTGTTGGTAAGCCTGACGAGAGTCGTGATGATCCTACGACCGAACGGCACGTTCGAGTCAGGAGGGAGTGCAAGGTGCTCGGTCGCGATCACAACTTTCGCTCCTGAAAGCCGGGCGGCCCACACTGCGGGCAGACAGTTCCTTGGATGAGTCTTGTTGAAGTGCACGATCTCGAAGCCGCGGAAGAGCTTCAGCCCATCGAAGAAAACCCGCGGATTGAACTCCTTACCCGGACGGAAACGCTCGACGTGTAACCCGCGCTCACGGAGGTAGTCGACCCACTCATCCACTTCCCGACGGTCCGCAACAAGAAGCCGTGGATCGTAGCCGGCCGCCTTCAGCCCACCTGCAATCTGGGCCATATAGACCTCGGCTCCACCCCATGCTCGCGCATCGGTATAGAAAGCGATCCTTCTGGGAAGCCCGCCGACTCGATTCTCGTTCATCATGGTTCAGCCCAGACCGAATCGGCCTCGATCCGTCTTTGACCGGACTCTGCGCTCTCCCTGCGTGGAACAGGAAGCTGCCCTTCCCGCACCATCCGGTTCAACGCCACGATGATCCCCATCAGGGCGTAGAAAGCGTATCCGACATTTCGATGATAGAAGAGATGGACAAAGAAGGTCTGAGCTATGATGGCAAAAAAGGCGGCGTACGCACCCTGGGCAATGAAACCGTATCCCGGCTCACGCGCGACGGCGCGGAGGTTCCGCATTCCCATTCGGAAGATGGCGATAAGGAAGATGATGTATGTGATCGCCGCCGGGATGCCCATTTCAGCAGCGACAGTAAGAAGCAGATTGTGCGCCTGCGTGAGAATGCCGATCACCATGGTGTTGTCCGCGTGCCACGGGAACGCGCCGGGCCCCACGCCGGTCAGAGGGTTATTTGCTATCACTTCGAGAGCACTCGCGAAGATGGCCGGCCTCGCCGAGAAATCACTTCTGTTCAACTGCTCGAACCTCAACGCTATGAGCTTCGTAGCGCCCATGCCCGTGTATGCAAACGATAGCGCCTGCGCGACAACGCCAAAGACAACAAGGAAAACAACGATTCTCATTATGGTTCGTCTGTCGGTCAAACTCAGCATACCGATACCGGTCACAACTCCAAACCACGCGCTCCGCGAGTACGTAAACAGAAGACCGAGGAAGCCCAGAAGGATGGCAGCATCGGAGAAGAGTTTGTGCCACGTCCTTTTCAGGTGATCGACAGCGAAGAACCAGAACGGCATGGACATGATCAGAAACGCACCCAGGAAATTCGGGTGCCCGAGGCCGAGAAACTTTGAGCCGGCCCCCTCGGCACGTCCTCCGATCACGCCGGCCTCAATTTCCTCCGTCGTCGCGTGGACGGCCTCAATGGCGCCGCCGAACCTGTTGTAAAGACCGACAGCGGCAACAAACAGACCTGCAGTAGCAAAGATAACCGCAAAGCGTCTCAGGTCCTTCGGTGTCCTGAGCATGGTCACCACAAGGTAGAACCAGGCGAAGTAGAGTATCTGTTCTTTCCAGTAGAGCAGGATCCTTGCTCGCGCCACAGCCTGCCAGTTCTTGTTCAGCCCCACAAGCATCGAGAGCGTCACCAGAACAAGGAAGACGATAACGATAGTGTCCAGCTGCGTGCGGCGTACAAGAGGACCCTTGGCCGCCAACTGCGTATCTGCAGCGTACCGGACAATGTAGACCATCCAGACACCGACCAGCGCGAGATTGAAACCGCTGACGTGGAAGGTATTAGCTGCGCCAAAGCTGATCCCGGGCCTCGTGAATGCTATCATGGCCGCGAGGCCGAGGACCGCCCACTCGATCTTGAGGAGGGTTATGGCTACGATGGCGAGCGCCATGACGAAAACAATGAGATACAGGGGGTCAGGCAGGCGGACCTTGGTAAGAAGCACCCAGGAAACGGCCGCATACATCAGAATGGCGAGAGCCCACACGGGCCACGAGCGCCCAAGGTAGTCTTCGCTGCGCTCGAACATACGCCGCATCCGCTCTGTGGTGCCACTCATCGCACTGCTCCCGGGTCCAACCGACGCCGCTCTTTGATAAACTTGCTGTCGCCACCGTACGAGTCATGGGCCGAACCGCATCCCTTCGTGGAATTGGAGCGCCAACGTCTACAAGCGCTCGTAGATCATCGGAGGTATGTAGAATTGTCTCCGATTCAGAACGGTTCCAATGACATTCGCACCCGCATCGCTGAGCTTGTCAACTGCAAGCTCCACGAGCTGGCGCTTGGTCCGACCGGCCCTTACCACGAGCACGACACCATCTACCTTCCGGGATAGTTGTATCCCCTCTGAGAAGGAAAGAAGGGGTGGGACATCGATCACGGTCAGCTGGAAACGCCTGCGACACTCCCCGATGACGTTGTCGAGACCGGCGTCAAGGAAGATGCGTGGAGGCGCGACAACTCTTCGTCCCGCCGGCATAAGAACAAGATGCGGAATGCCGACATCTCGCACACACGAATCAAAAGCGGCGCCACCTAGAACCAGATCCGTCAGACCAGGATCCTGCGACGCTCTCAGCGCCTTGTGGTGCTGCGGCCGGCGTAGATTCGCATCCATGAGCAACGTCTGGACCTCATTGGTGGCTGCCACGCTGTGGGCGAACTCCCGCGCCACGGTGCTTGTGCCCTCTCCCTCTACGGCACTCACGATCATGAGAACGCGCGAGCGCATGTCCGGCAAAGCAAGGTAGACCTCAGACGCCAGGTTGTGGTATTCCTCAGCACTCTTCGGAAGCTCGACCGCGCGCGCCGTCCGGACCGGGGCACGCCTCGCCGAGGAATCCTCGGGGGACATCCCACCCGCCTCTGTTTTCGGGCGGTCCTCAGCCGGCTGCGCCTTCTCGCGGACCTCTCCAACCATACCGGGCTCGCCGGTATCATGCCCCCGGCGTTCCTCGCGGTCGGCTCTCTCCATAGCTTTCGAAATCTTGCTCATTGCGGTCTTCCAATCCCGTACCGACTCGGCTAGACGGCGCCCGGCTGAACGTGCTGCTCAGCATGGCCGCCCGTCCTGCATTCGACGGCCTCGACTGTCTCAGTTATCGTTCTCTTGCCGATCCAAGGACGATTATCGGCATAGCCTGCCAGAAGCGCGTTATCACAAACCGTGTTGATCATCCTCGGGACACCTCCCGAGTAACTGAATATCTCATCGACCGCGCTGCGATCAAAAATCTCGAGATCCGCCGCGCCGGCCACTGTAAGTCTGTGCCTGATATACTCCCCTGTCTCGACGCGCGAAAGCGGATCGAGATGGAACCTGATGCTGATGCGCTGTCTGAGCTGTCTCAGCTGCTGAAGCTCCAGCTTCCGCCTTAGTTCCGGTTGCCCGGCAAGGACGATCTGAAGGCTCGCGTGCCCGGAGGAGCGAAGGTTAGACAAAAGTCTCACCTCTTCGAGCAACGGAAGATTGAGGTTCTGAGCCTCGTCCACAATAAAAACGGCATTCCGGCTGGATGCTGTCCACGCCTTGAGAGACTCCGAGATCTCGCGGTGGATCTCCATCTTCGAGCGACCCTTGAGCTTGATCCCCAGTCCCCATCCAAGAACACGCAGGAGGTCGGTCCGCCCGATCGTAGTATTCGAGAGCCACGCCACCTTTGTGCCGGCGTCCAGTCTGTGAACAAGAGCGTCCAGCATCGTCGTCTTTCCGGTCCCAACTTCTCCGGTGAGCTGTACGAAAACACGTCGTTCCCTGACTCCGTAGGTCAGGTGGGCAAGCGCCTCTCTGTGCTTGTCACTCAGATAGAGGAACCTGAGATCAGGCGTAAGCTCAAACGGCCTCTCGGCCAGCTTGTAGAACTTCGTATACACGCTACTTACGCTCCGGGATCGTGGCCAGCACCTTGAGTCCCAACACCCTCTGGATATCCTCGCGGCGCTCGAGTGAGTTGTCTGCTCTCTCCATGATGAAGACGAGCAGAATGCCAAAAACGATCGTGAAGAGACCTGCAACGATCCTCATGTTAACCGGTTGAGGTGTCGGCTTCGCCGGGATAGCGGCCCTAGCCACGATACCGATGTTCAGGAGATTCGGATCGGTGGCGGCCGTGATCCTGAACTGCTCCCGCCTGTCCATAATGATCCCATACATGTCCGCATGGATGGACAGATCGTGCTCCAGGAGCCTGACAGTGAGCAGGTTCCTGGCCAGCTCCTCGTCCTCGCTGTGCAGGTCATCCAACATGCCGATCACAGCGCGACGCTCGGCCTTCCACTCATCGACGCGCATCTGCAGCCGAGCAAGGGCCTGTCGCACCTCGTTCCGCAGAACCTCCTGGGTGCCCGTGATCTGCCGTTCAAGTTTCAGGACCTCCGGATGATCAGGCGTGTACTTCGAAGAGGCCTCTGCCAGAACCAGTTCAAGCTCCACCAGCCGGTTCTTGGCCTGCCGAACGGTCGCCATAGCGTAGATTTCCCCGCTCGGAACGTGGGACGGATCCGCTCCCGTGTCCAACCACTCCTGGACCATAGCCAGCTTTTCCTCAAACGACTGAATGTGTGAGTTCAAAGTCGCCAGCTCGTTCTTGAAGCGGTCCTGGAGCCCCATCTGCTGCTCTGCGCGGCGCCCTTGCGCGAGTTCGCCCCTCTCGCCACTGAAACGCGCTATCTCCATGGCGGTCGAGTCACGCTCAGCCCGAACTCTATCCGCCTGCGTATCCAGATAGACGACAGCTTCGTAATTCAGTGCAACCCTTTTCCTGATCTGAAGGTAGGCATCGAGAGCCGCGTTCACGACGTCGGCTGCCATCTCGGGATCCCTGTGACGGAACGAGATGTCTATGATATCGGACTCCGGCTTCTCCTGTGCTTTGATCATTTTCGACATCCGGTGGATGGCCATCGGACGGTCATCCCCGGTCGCCAGTTCCAGTATGTCTACAACGGCCTCCGCAACGGCCGTGCTGGTGATTATCGATATCTCGGAGTTAATGACCTCGGCCCGCTTGAGCACAGCGCGCGTTTCCGACGGCATTACGTATCCCTGGTGCTGACGCTTTATCAACACGCGTGCCGACGCCTCATAGCTCGGCACATTCGTCTTGAGGCCGTATATCATGATTGCCACTCCGACAACGGCAAGCGTGACCAGCACCATCTTCCTCTTGAAGATGATGTAGACTACATCACGCAGGAGCGATGTGTCCTGCATTCCCCGGTTGCTGCCTTCCAAGCCGGTATCCTTCCTCAAATGCCGTGGCCGCAAGCCAGTGCTAGTACCAGGCCTGCCTGTCGTCCGCAAGGTGCGCCATATTGTAACCCCGCAGATAGAACAGCTGGGCAGGAGCGATGTTGTCGAAGAAGAGATCAACGAACTCGTTGACCTTTCCGATCAATGATTTGGGAACATAGACCACATCATTCGGAACGAGAATGATATCCTCCGCGAAATCCTCTCCGTTCAGAACCTTTCTCACGTCCACCTGAATCGCGATCGGCTCCTCGACTCCGGAGGTCCGCACCACCATCACGCTGCTTGCTTTGCCTGAGGACAGAATTCCCCCGGCCGCTGAGAGCGCGCGAGTCACGGTCATCTCGCCTGTTGCTTCGATCCGTCCGGGCTTGTCCACCTCCCCGATCACGAAGATCGGTTGATCCGCGATCCCTGCGATAACGATCGTAACTGTCGGATCCAGGAGGTAGTCGCCCATTGCTTCCTCCACCGCCCTGGAAAGCTCACCTGTGGTCTTCCCCGCCGCCATAATCTCCCCGGCCAGCGGTACGCTTACCGTCCCGCTCGGGGTAACCGGAGTTGTGAAATCCAACTCGCCGTCTACCAGGAATCCAACCTCTATCCGGTCACCAATCCGCAATCTGTACTCGACCGTGTGCCCCCCGGCCGAAAACGCATCCTCCGGGACTAATGCCGTTCCCATAGCACCTGGCGCCGCATCCGGCGCTTCCGCGTCGATGCGCGCAGAGCCGCAGCCCTGTATGCACAATATCAGAACCGCTCCAAAAAGTACGAGGAGCAGTCTTCCATTCCTCGACAGCATAGAGTCAATCCCCCTGTCGCACCCGTATGCAGTGGAGCCCCTCACCGGACTCCGACTCGAAACGTCCTAAAGCATAACTCGTGCCACGGTTACGGCCGTTCTCCTTCATCTGCATATTCCCCGTCGCCGGAGGGCAATGTCACTTCACCCAGGCTGTAGAGACTTACCTTGACCCCGGGGAAACGAACCAAGTCCAATAACTCGTACCGACTGTCAAGATATGCCGCGATTCTCCCCTCTGGGTCGACGTGCCACAGTCTCGAACTCACGAACCAGAGTCTATGATGCCCCGTCAGGCCGGAAGTCACACGTTCCGCAACTTCGTTGTCAGTCCGGGCCTGCCCCGGGTACAGAAGAAAGTGTTCCTGCTCACCTTCGTAGTAGTGCTCGAACACGTCCGCCACAACGGGCACCAGCACGACATCGCCGGGACTCTCCCGCTGCTCGATATGCTGAACCGCCCCCCTCACATCCTCACGCCAGTAAGCGGAATTCCAGTAGTAGTTGCCTAACGACCAACAGCTCAGGACAACCAGAAGACCCGCGACCACCGCGCCCGGCAATCTCTTCAGCCGGACAGCCCCCGCCGCCATGAGAACAAGAATCAGCGGCAGCGCTACGGCAATGTAGCGCGGATTGAACACCTTCACGTTCAGAATCGCAAGCACTGATGTTCCGATAATGGGCGCGAGAACAGTCGTGAAGAGTATGCGGAGTCGCCCTCTCGACTCGGAAAAACTCCAGATCCCCAGACAGAGCGCCACAAACAGCACGAAAGCAGCGGGCCCCACATAGGCTCCGTGCCTCATGAACGCCGACGCCGGCGGGGTTGTGTGCAGCTCGGCACTCGAGGGCCCCAATGAGTAACCGTAGACCATGACATAGAAGGAGTACGGGATGGCCATCGGCGTGAATGTCGTCTCTCCCCTCAGCAGCTCGGAGGCATCACTCCCAGAGACAACGCCCACCCGCTCGCCAACCCGGTCCACCTTCACCCAGTTTGCGAGCCCCCAGATCCAGGGCGAAACTAATAACAACACAACCACGAAGGCCAGAACCCACCTCACACGGAATGCACGGTTCTCGACAAGCCTGGGAGCCGCGAAGACCCCGTGTCCAAGAGCCAGGAAAGCAGCGGAGAGATTCGAGAGCAGTCCCAGCACGGTAGCGAGCACAAACGTGCGCCACGAAGCGCTCTTGAGCTCGACCAGACGCCAAGCCGCCAACGTCGACAGGGCTGCAAAGAAAATCACCATCGAGTAGTTTCGTAATTCCTGCGAATACCAGATCAGAAACGGGGAGACCGCTGTCAGGAGCGCCGCCAGAAGAGCCGTTCTCTTGTCGAAGAGATCGTTGGCCAGAGCGTAGACAACTGCGACTGTCGCGGTTCCGAAAAGGGCGGAGATGCTGCGCAGCATTGCCTCACTGTTGGACAGATACGCCACAGCATGAACAAGGACGGCGTGCGCCGGGCCCTGCATGTTGCCGAAGACAGCGTACGGAGACAGCCCTCCCCCAATACACGCAGCCTTGACGCTCCAGAGTTCATCCACCCAGAGGCTCTGCGCACCTATTCCGTAGAAACGCAGAAGGCCGCCAAGTGTGACAATGGCGGCAATAGGCAGCAACCCAGAAGCCGAGCCTGGGCGCTTCCCTGTTTTGTCAGTTCTTCGACCCACTATCCGAGTCCCGGTTCTGCTACCCAGTCAGTGAGCCGACGGGGCCTACGGTAGCAGTTGTGGAGTCTATTCGAGTGTGCACGCGCTGTCAACGCAAACCAATCTTGACAAAATACGACAATCCGGCAGCGCTGCGGTGTGAGTAGGGACTGCTCGTGATGCACCCGCTGCCGGATCCTTGATGTCGTACCACTACGCCAGTTCTCGCAGTCAGTTCCTTCTAGTACGCTCCCTTTCTCGTAAGCACAGCCGGCAGCGTTCTGGCGAGAATCCTCAGATCCATCCCCAGCGACTGCCGCCTGATGTAGTCGATGTCCAGCCTCATCCACTCCGTAAACCCAATGTGATTTCTTCCACTGATCTGCCAGAGGCATGTAATACCGGGAAGCACCGACAGTTTCTCACGCTGCCAGCCCTCGTACTTCTCTACTTCGCCGGGAAGCGGCGGGCGCGGACCGACCAGGCTCATGTCACCCTTGAGAATATTGATCAGCTGTGGGAACTCATCAAAACTGGTCTTCCTCAGGAAGCAACCGATACGCGTTATGCGTGGATCGTCGCTGATCTTGAAGACAGGACCATCAAGTTCATTGAGGTGCATGAGTGTGTGTTTCTGTTCCTCAGCATCGATCACCATGGACCTGAACTTCAGAAACGCGAATTCCCGGCCATCCTTCCCAACGCGCGACTGGCTGAAAAGCACCGGGCCGCGCGAGTCAAGCTTGACCAGAAGGGAGATCAACAGAAAGAGAGGTGAGAGCACAATCAGGCCGGTAAGACTTGCGATCACATCGAACGGCCGCTTCACGAACCGTCTGTAGAACTCGCCGCGCACCAAGCTGTCCCGCTCGACATCGCCTCGCGTGAGTTCTTCAATCGTCCCGTATCCGAATCGTTCATCGACGAAGTACAAAGCTCCACTCCCGTCATGCGAACACGTCTCGATGTGTCTCCGCCGGCTTTCGCATCGGCACTGCTTTGCCGGAGTTGCATCTTGATCGCGGCCGGCACAAAAAAGACCGGGTGTCTCACTGGGACACACCCGGCCGGGATTCCTTAGATTCTTCATCAGCCAAGGGCGAGTCCCATCTGACACTAACGACAATGCCCCGCTCTCTGCGGGCGGCATGCCCATGCACGTTACTGAGTGCACTGTCAGATTTGAGAAAAAGCCCTTAGCAATGGTGCGATGCGAGTCCTTTCGCGCTTGGAATCGGCTTCTCTTCTACCCTGACCTTCAATGCCAGTCTATCACAAGCTTTGTCTGATGTCAACATCTATTGCCTATCATGTCCCGCCCCGCTCGACACCGCGGATCACACCCGCCCAGAAAAGTGGGAAGAGGAGCTCGTGACGCCCTCTAAGCGCAATCCCTGTACCTCGATACGCTGTTGGCCTCCTGACAACGTTGGTGAGCGCCCTGTACGGTTCATTCATATCCATCGAGATCGTAGTCAGCGCCCCACCTTCGAACCCAAGGTTCCGGGCTACTGAGAACGCCTTCAGAAACACCTCCGGCAGAATGACTGCGGAACCAATATTGAGAACGCACCCATCCTCCAGCTCCCCGACAACACGAGCCAGGATCCGGAAATCCCGGAGGCTTGTCTCTCCGATCGCTGCTCCGTCCGCAGACGCGTGCTGGTGAATGATATCGGTGCCCATACCCACGTGCACCGTTGCAGGTATCTCAAGCTCGTACGCGCGGCCAAGTATGCTCGCATCAAGATACGGACTCCGATTGCCGACAATACGCTCCCCGATGCTCTCGCCAAAACCCGCTCCCCGCTTCGCTCCCTCCACTATCGCACCATTGATGCCATCGGCGGTATCGGCGCACATACCGAAGCTTCCATCTTCCAATCCTGCACCTACATCCTCCGACGTTACACCCCACATTGCGATTTCGTAGTCGTGAATGGCACAAGCTCCGTTCATCGCAACGGCCGTTACAATGCCGCGTTCCATAAGATCGATCAGGAGGCGACTGAGCCCGCACTTGATGAAGTGCGCCCCGAACATCGCGAGTCCCGGCCGTCCCGCACGTCCCGCGGAAGCGACGGCAGCCACTGCCGTCTTGAAATCTGCGCCCGCAAAAACTTCCGGAACCATAGAGAGAAGATCATCGATCTCCGGACCGGGTTCGACGGGATGCACAAAGCTGTCCACACTGACTGTGCCGCCCCGTGCTGCCATCGAGACCCTGTTGAGCTTCGTCAGATCGGCTTCCGGAAAACGTGATGGCATATGACCTCCTTAGGGAAATTGCGATCGGATGTGCTCCGCACGCTCGTAGCTCTTGAGGACAGTGGATATGGAACCAATGGCGATCTTGCTTTTCATGAGCACCGGCATGTGGAAGTCATCGTCGGTCATCCAGACCCACAGCCTTCCCTTCTGGCTGAAAAGCCCACCAGTTCGCATCACTGGCTCCACAACAATGCAGTCGAACTCTCCAGCCGGAACCTTGACCCGCTCGCGGCGGAGTACCTTGACCTCGAGCGGGTAGTTCTTCTTATCCGCGTGATTCTCTATCGACACGGAACTGCCGACCTCGAGCTTCATCATCCTCACATAGTACAGCGACGATAGTATATCCTGAGCATTTAGAGCAAGCGGCACGACGCGTCCCTTCTTCGGGTAAATCGCGATGTGCCGATCGTGGTCGAACAGTATCAGGTCGTGGGCACGAAAATCACCTTCGCTGAGGTGCTTCTCAAACTTCCTTGATACCATCTCCCGGGCATCAAGCAGCGATTCCGCAACATCCCTGACAGGAAAGAAAGCGGATATGAACGCGTTCGACTCCGCGACGGAGACGATGCGATAGCAGGGGTAGCCATGATGCCAGACCATCTCCGGGATGCTCATCACGGCCGTGCCGCCGTGCATGAAACCGTACTTGACATCGAACACCAGCCGCTCCCCTACACCAAATGGTGGCGCCGTCGGTTCACAGTTCGCCACAAGAGCCGTGGGCACCGCACTGCCATCGACCGTTCCAACCGCAGGCAGGAAACCACACAGCACCGCGAGCGAAGTCGCCAGGACGATGAGCCCCCGTGACTCCGTCCACCGCGAGGCTACCATTCCGGCGATGGCGGACGTCCACGTGACGGCCGCAGCGCATTTGTGTTCCCGCCGTGTCATCACCTCTCCATGCAGTTGAGTATCCATGAAACAGCCGCACCAATGTCGACTGCGACGTGGTCGACCTCAAGTCCTCTCTCGCTCAGAACCGCCCGGGTCTCAGCGCCCTTTCCGGTCAGCACAAGTACGGCAGTCAACCCGGCACGTTCTGCGAGTTCAATATCCGTCACCTGGTCTCCTATCATGTAGGAACTCGCCAGATCGATTCCGATATCACAGGCCGCCTGTTCGAGCATCCCCGTGCGCGGTTTCCGGCAGGAATCGTCGCGCGCGAATCGCGCAACCCTGGCGCCGAGAAGATTGGGACAATAGTATGCAGCATCGAGAAACGCGCCCTTTTCTTCAAGGAGTTCCTCGAGACGACCGTGAATGGCCGCCAGCTCTCCTTCAGTCATCAACCCCCTGGCAACGGCGGACTGGTTACTGACTACGACGGTGCGAACACCTGAGTTGTTCAGGGCCCTGACCGCGCGTGCGGCCCCAGGTACCAGTTCAAGCTCACCCGGGCGAGTAATGTAGCTCCGTTCAACGGTCAACACACCGTCTCTGTCGAGAAAGACCGCAGGCCCCTCACGCGGCATCCCGCACCTCCCCCACCGCAGCGTTCCGAGAATCCGGTCCACTGATGCCGATGGCCGCAATCGTAAAGAAGAGCATCCCCGGCTCCGCATCAACAGAAAGAGCCGTAACTCCCGCCACGAACGACACAATGCCCCCTCCAAGGGTCCCTATTGAGAGTGCCCTGTCAAGTGGGTAACCCGCACGTCTGAGTGAACTCCATATCCCTCTCAATATGAGCGCCAGATACGCGAGCAACGCGCCCGCGCCCAGAATCCCGGTCTCCACCAGGCTGTTGATCCATATGTTGTGCGCATTCACCGGGTACTCCACGACCTTACCATCGAAATATGTAACGCCGAGGAGCGAGAAACTACCGTGCCCATGCCCTGTGACAGGCCGCTCGAGGATGTGGCCAGCGGTCTGATGCCATATCGCCAGCCTCGCCTGCGTATTTCTGGATTGGAAGTCGAAGCTCTCTGCGATCTTCGAATCAGGATTGGCTGCTGCGAACACCAGGGTCCCGACCACGGCAACCGCTATCACCGCCGCCACGTATCTCCGCTTGCGTATCGTGGCCCACACAACGAATGCCACACCGCAAATCGCACCAAGGAGAGCACCGCGGGCCTGCGTCAGCACAAGCGCGCCCCCCATCAAACCCACGAGGAGCACCATGAACGGTCCGACTGCAGTCGCGCGAATCTCCGCAAAGAGAATGGCCACGCCCAGAACGAGACAGACAGCCAGGTACTCCCCAGCCGGCACAGGGTTCTCTATCGAACCCAGACTCAGCCGGTAGAAGGACTCAGCATCGTAGCTGCCTAACCAGAGCAGCAGAGCCACGACCGCCCCTGTTAGAATCGCTCCGGCAAAGAACAGCCGCCGCGAAGGACGCGAGACGACCGAATCGAGGACAAGAAGGAACGGAAGGATGGTCATTGCCAGCGCAATGAGTTCGTCAGGCCTCCGCATCTCAGTCTCCGCCATGATGACCGACAATGCGGCAGCGGCGAAGTAGACACCGAGCGCTGCGAGAACACCGCCTCTCCCAAGCTGTGGCCTGTGACCAAGTACCAGTTTCCCGGCAAACCCAAGCACCGCGAGAGCCAGACCCGCGCTCTTTGCTGCTTCCGAAAAGGGAAGGCCGATCAGGAGAACGACCAAGCCGAACAACTGGAGCCCATCGAACACTCCTCGCGCCCGCCCGTGTGAGGAAGGCACAGTCACAGCCTGTCCCGTCGCGATCATCGCATCTTCTCCTTGGCCTTCTCTATGAATCCGAGCGCCACTTCGGCCCTCTTCTCCCACGCATTATCCAACGCATACTCCACCCTTCTTCTGATCAGCTTCGGAGACGTACCCCCATCCAGGACAGAGGAAATGGCCTTCTCGAAACCGGCGGCATCACTAGCCCTGATGACAAGATCCCCGTGCTCGGAAGCAGCTGGAAACGGTGTCGCAACAACCGGTTTGCCGCAGAGCAGATACTCGAAGAGGATGATCGGGTCGCAGTTCCTCGAGTGCGAGCCCTCCCTCAACGGGAGGATAGTGACGTCCGCGGCCGCGACGTACCAAGGGAAATCATCGTAGCGTTTCCGTCCTACACTCAACACACCATGGGGAGGAGCAGAACGCTCAGACGGACCGACCATGACCAGATTCCAGTCCGGCCGCATCTTCGCGAGGTCCGCGACGAGCTCGAAGTCGAACCACCCGTAGGCAGCACCGCCATACAGTATGATGGGCCCGTCAAGACCGGCAAGTTCAGAGGGTACGCGCCGCGGCTTCCGAAGCGCAGCCGCAAAGTCGTCCAGCGATGCCGAAGCGTCTCCGGTGAGTATCTTTCTGTAGTGCATGCCGTCGGCTGCATTCTGGAGCCTGTGAATATCGCCGCACTCCCTGCGCGCCTCGCAAAGAGATTGCGAGGCCACGAAGACAATGTCTGAACGTTTCATCAGTTTCCGTTCGAGCACGCGTGTCATATCCGGATCACGGCTGAGACCCGCCGGATCGTCAGCAGCGTGATAGATGAGAATGGATTCACTGAGACCCCCCGCGTACGCAATGTGTTCCGGCGAGAAGCACCAGAGGATGGGATTTTCGAACCCTAGCCCGCGCGCGGCTCTCGCCACCCTCGGCAGAAAGCGCCGGTGGAAGGCAACCCGCTTCCCTGGCAACGAGCTATCGATGACAACCACGGGAGACAGAACCCACAATCCCTCTTGAACCTCTCTCAGTCCGTTCAATTTGCTCCATTGGCGTCGACGTCCGAGAACGGAGAATATGTCCAGGGGAGGTTCTACATAGAGAACGCGTCCACTCCTGGCCAGAACCGACATGAGGTGTTGCTTGCTGGTCGGAAGCCCAGTCCAGTGGTTTGTCGAAAGACAGATGATATCGGGAGTGCTCATTCCTGCTGCTCCCCGGCATCGTCCCCAGGCTCACCGCCGCTCGTGTTTCGCGCAGCACTACGCGTTGCCGCAGTGACACCGACTTCGCTCACCAGTTCCATAACAGCATCCAGTACCTCCGCTACTCCTATCGCATCCATGCAGGGTTCATCCGGTCTCTCGCAGCGACGCTGATCACAAGGGCTGCAATCCAGTCGATGCCAGATGATCCGCGACGGCCCACCCCTGGGAGCGAACCGCTCGGGCGTGCTCGCTCCGAAGAGACCAACGACTGGAGTCCCTTGAGAGGCCGTGATATGCATCGGGCCGCTGTCATTCCCGACGAAGACTCTGGCCTCAGCCGCAACGGCAGCCAAGACACGAACATCCGTTGCGCCAGCCAGGCTGACGGCGGTTCCGCCCGAGGACGCTACGACAGCATCCGCAAGCTCTCTGTCGGTGGTTGCGCCCGTCACAACGGAACTGAATCCAAGCTCCATCTTGATCCGTTCAGCCAGCCTTCCGAACCGCTCCGGCTTCCACCGCTTGAGCCGGCGCCCGGCGCCCGGTGAAAGCATCACGAAGCTCTCGCCGGCCGCGATCCCGCGCGCCTCGAGAAGGTTGCGGGCCCGAAGACGTTCTTCCTCCGTCAAGTGGAGCAAAGGTGCTGCTCCACTCACGCCAATGCCGAGCGGATGCAGAACACTGAGAAGGTGATCGATGACAGGTCCGGTCGACCTGTACGGGATCCTCCTGTCAAGGATACGCCCGAAACCGGCATGATTGACTCCCACCCTAAACCCGGGGTCAGCCGCGAGGAGCAGCAGTGAGCTTCTGAGATCACCGGTCAGATCGACCACCAGATCGTACCGCGCCCGCCTGAGTCGTGACGCGAGCTTGAACTGCCACACCGGACTATGATAGTGCTCAGGCTCATCGTATATGATCACTTCATCAACCGCGGGGTTGCCGACCAGTATGTCCAGCGCTCGCTTCTTGATGAGCACCGACAGCTTCGCATCCGGAAACCTGTCCTTCAGAGCTGCCATCACGGGTGTCGAGAGTAGGACGTCGCCGAGGAAGTAGAGGCGTATCAGCAGGATGGAACGCACGCTCTCAGGATGAAACTTCCTCTCCTTCATCGCTCACCCCTCATCGCGGCCGCAGCTTCTTCCTCGAAACAGGCTTCCACGCGATCGATCATGAGATCGAGCGAGAACTCGGCGCGCACACGCCTGTTGGCGTTTGCTGCAAGGCGGTGCGCCAGTCCGTCATCGCTCAAGATTCGGAGCACTGCCTGCGCCGTACTGCGGGGATCATGCATCGCGACGATCAGGCCGTCCAGTTCGTGCTCTATCAGTTCAGGTATTCCTGCTGCAGGCGTAGCCACCACAGGGGTACCTGCCGCCATGCTCTCAAGAACCACGTGCGGCATCCCCTCCCGAAAACTCGTGACCATCGTGACGTCGGCGGCATCCAGAACTGCGGGGATATCGTCACGGTGTCCGAGAAAGTGCGCGGCCGCGCCAAGCGGACGGGCTCGCCGCCGGAGTTCACCCAACAGCCTGCCCGATCCTGTGATCAGAAGACAGCAGTCTGGGCTTTCGGCAAGTATGCGCGAAAACGCATCGAGCGCAACACCGTGTCCCTTGTCCGACACGAGACGCCCGATAATGGCTATGACAGGAGTCTTTTCGCCTATCCCAAGTTCACTTCTCAGCTCCATCCCCTCGCCACCCATGACGCGCGACGGGTCTATCCCGTTGGGAATGACGGTTACGTGCCGCGGCGGCACGACACCGGACGACGTGATGTCGTCCTTGATGGCCTCACAATTGGCTATTACGCGACTGATGAGTCGCTTGTAGATGAAGCGATTGCGCGCCGTGTTCTTGAGTCGGAACAGGAGTCCGCGCCGCTCGACAACGGCTCCTATCCCGGCGAAGTACGCGGCCACTGCTCCGAGTCTCACCGCTCGTTGCACGTTGACACTGACGACATCGATTCTACTGCGTTTCATCAGTCTCGTGATCCCGATGATCGACTGCACGTCGATATCCCCACGCATTGGGAATTCGGACACTGGATGCCCATCTCTGCGAGCGAGCGTCGCAAGCGCGCTCCCTTGCCGCGCCGCTACACTCGCCTGGTGCCCCCTGGCAACGAGTCCGGCAGCCACTTCCAGCAGCCACCGCTCGCCCCCCCCGAACGCCCTCATCGAATTGATGAAGAGCACCCTCACGAGACGCCTCCTCGTGCTCCGATCCCCACACGATCGAGAACGCACGTCAGCGAAGACAAGAACGCTTCGATCGAGAGCATCCTCTCAGCCCGGCTCCGGCCCGCTGCCCCCATCCGCTTCGCACGCTCCCGATCCGTCAGAAGCGCCAGGATGCACTCAGCCAGTTCCGCCTCATCCCCCGGTCGCGCGATGAGCCCCGTGACTCCGTCTATAATGAGTTCCGGGATGACACCTACGCTGGTCCCCACCACGGGACACCCAGCAGCCATGTACTCACTCACGGCGCGCGAATTCTCTTCACTTGCGAGAGAGGACGATATACACAGTTCAGCAGATGACAGGAACCGCGGAACATCTTCCCGGCGTCCGGCGAAATACACGTTAGAGGCAATCCCGAGTCGCTCTGCCTGCTGCATGAGTTCCTCAGGCTGCCCGGACCACGGTTCACCGACCAGCACAAGCACGGCTTCCGGGATCCGGCTGATAACAATCCGCATCGCATCCAGAAGAGCAGCATGCCCCTTGACCGGCGCGAGCCGTGCCACATTCACGATCATTCGGGCCTCAGGCGCGACCCCAAGCTCACAGCGGAGCTCAGTATCAGGCGTTGATGTGACGAATCGCGCGGTGTCGACGGGAGCGTAGACACGGAAAACACGACTCGCATCCATGCCGAGTCCCGCGGCGACCCACCCTTCCACGCGCCTTGATGACACAACGACGGCAGACGTCAGCGTACGGTAGAGAAACCGGTTCAACAGATGTCGCGAAGGTGGAGCCGCTCCTCCTCTGAGATGAATGACGGGAACAGATCGCCCGCATACCAGAGCCGCCATGAGATGAGCTGTGGAGCGAGAGGAATGCACAATGTCCGGTCGCTCTCGCCGCACCAGGTACGCCAACCACCTGACACAGGCCGTGAACTCCGCTGGCGACCGCGACGGCTCGACTCCCGGAAGCTCTGCGATACGGAAGTATCCCTCTGCGCGCGATGCCATCTCGCTCCCCTGCGGCGCAGCAACCGTGACTGAAAGGCCGGCAGACGCCTCGGCCAATGCCACAGAAAGGGCGTACTCTGCCTCTGCGGTCCATATCATCGAATCCGTGATCAGGAGCACATCCATCAGAACCTCTATCCGCTCAGAAGGCGGTTGGCAGCCTTGAGCACGTCGGATTCACTGACTCCCGTCATGCACGCATGCGTGCCCAGACCACACTGATCGCCTCCATGCCGGCCACAGGGACGACACGGAAGGTCCACACCCACGATCAGAGCGCTATCGGTATATGGTATGAAACCCTGTCCTTCGACGGTCGGGCCGAAAATCGCCACGACGGGCGTTCCCACGCCGGCAGCCACATGAGCGGCTGCGGAGTCGTTTGAGATCAGCAGTTCGGCCCTGTCAAGCAGGGCCACCCACTCCCCCAAGCCGAGCCTGCCGGTTAGATCGATCACGTCCGAACCGGCAGACGCCGACACCGCCGCCCCAACCTCCATGTCGGCATCCGATCCGACGATCACGGCCGTCATGCCGTGCTCATCAGATAGCGCCCGGGCGACACCGGCGAAGCGGTCCGGCAACCAGCGTTTCGTTGACCACCTGCTTCCGGGACTGATGGCCACGAGTGCGCGTCCGGTTTCTATACCACGTTCGAAAAGTGCGACGCCCAGCGCACCAGTCTCTCCTGACGGAACTCGGATATCAAAAGGCACCCGTCCGCTCTCCAGGACAACACCGACTGGTCCGGCAAGCGAGGCCACGCGCTCGATCTCATGGTCCCGGAGCCTGTACTTGACGACATCGGTCAGGAAGAGCCGTCCGCCGCTCTCATCGAATCCTACCCGGACCGGCACACCGGCCAGCGCTGGAAGAAGCGCACTTCTGAACGAACGATGCGGTACCAGCGCAACATCGATATGGAGCTTCCTGATATCGCTGATAAGACGCCGGTATGCGCCGAGCCCGCGATCAACGCCTCGTTTGTCATACTCCACGACCAGGTCCGCGACTCCCTGCTCCCGGAGGAATTCAGCCCCCGGTGGCGAGGCCACCACCCCGACCCAGTTCGCACCGCCCCTTCGCCTGAGGACTGATAGAAGCGGGAGCGTCAGAACAGCATCTCCGAGAAAGGCCGTCTGAATAACAAGGTACCTCATGAGACACCATCCGAGGTCTTGAGAAGACGCCGTGCTGCCGAAAGGACAAGCCCGGCACTCAGGCTCTCCATGCACTGCCAGTGACCAAGCTTGCACGCATCCGTACCGTAGAACGAACAAGCGCTGCATTCGAGATCCGCGTAGACGACTTCGTTGTTTTCGAAGTCGAACTGCCCCGGATCGGTGGGGCCAAAGATCGCCACCGTGGGCGTACCCAGCGCCGCAGCGATATGCATCGGGCCGCTGTCGTTTCCGATGAAGATACGCGCGGACCCGATGACGGCCGCCATCTGCCCGAGCTTCGTCTCTCCTGCCGCGACGAGAACACGGGAGCCCGCATATCCAGCGATATCCTCACAGAGCTGCCGCTCCGACATTGATCCCAGAAGAAGGACACTGAGATCGAATTCCGCAGCGAGAGCGCTTGACACGGCGGAAAACCGCCTTGCCGGCCAGCGCTTAGTGGCCCAGAGCGCTCCCGGAACCACTGCAGCGTAGGCACCCGGTACGAGACCAAGATCGTCAAGATAGCGAACAGCCCACTCCTCGTCGCTGGGCGAAAGATGGAAGCGAGGCTTCCTGCATGCCGGTCTCAGACCCAGAGGAGCAAGCGCGTCCAGGTAGCGTTCGACCAACCTCTTGGATGCCCGGAATGGACGTCGCCCGATACGGACTCTCAGGGAATCTCTGAGATCCCGCTTCCTGTAAGCAGTGGCCAGAGACGCGCGTGAACACACGGTCAGGGCAAGGCTCCTGGCGTTCCGGTGAAGGTCCACTACGGCTGAGTAGCCTCCAGCTCGCACTTCGCGGCAGAGCCGCCTCAGAGCGGAGAAGGAACTATCGTCCAGAAGATGAATGGTATCTATTGCCGGATTGGATGCGATGAGATCGACGTACTTTCGTTTGACGATGAACCCGATTCGCGCATCCGGATAAGCGCTCTTGAGCGCAGCGATCACGGGCTCGGTCAGAACAATGTCGCCGACCGAGCTCATCCGAACGACAAGTATGCTTTCCTCAGGAAGCGGACTGCTGCTTCCGGCTCTCGTCATCGCCACGGCCGTCTCCATCCTCGTCGCTGAACTGCATCTCGTAGAGACGTCGGTACAACCCATCCCGCTGCATGAGCTCAGCGTGGCTGCCACTATCCACGATCGAACCACCATCGACCACAATGATCCGGTCAGCATTCCTTACGGTCGACAGGCGATGGGCAATGATCAAAACCGTTCTACCCTTGAGCAGTCGTTCTATGGCGCCCTGTACGAGTCGTTCGGATTCGGTGTCCAGCGATGACGTCGCCTCATCGAAGATGAGGATAGGAGGGTCCTTGAGAATAGCCCGGGCGATGGCGATGCGCTGCCTCTCACCACCGGAGAGTCGTGTTCCGCGCTCGCCAATCACGGTGTCGTACGCCTCCGACATCGACTCGATGAATCCCTGCGCGTTCGCAGCAGCAGCTGCAGCGACGACGTCGTCGTGCCCAGCGTCTTCTACACCGTAGGCGATGTTCGCAGCGAGCGTATCATTGAAGAGTATCGTTTCCTGCGTAACTATCCCCATGAGGCCACGAAGAGAATCCAGTTCGATCTCCTTGATGTCACGCCCATCGATGGTGATGCGCCCGGCCGTTGGGTCGTAGAAGCGCGGCAGAAGATCCATCAGCGTTGACTTTCCTGCCCCACTGGGACCAACGATCGCCACGACTTCACCTCGCCGCATCGATAGATCAATGCCGTTCAGCACGTCCGGCCCGGTCTCATAGCGGAATGTCACACCTTCGTAGCGAATGACCTCTTCGAAGCCACGAATGGGCTCGGCGCCGGGAGCGCTCTTGATGGCAGGCTGCGTATCGAGAGTGTCAAAGACTCTGCCGGCCGCCGCGAGGCCGGTCTGGAGTCGAGCATTGGCCTTCGAGATGTTCTTCAGAGGCCGCATTGTGGAAAGCGAGGCAGCAAGGAATACAAGAAACCAATCCGATGACATCGTCCTGAACAGAAGCACATGACGTCCACCGTACCAGAGGATAGCGACGACTGCGACGACCCCGAGAAACTCCGTCAGCGGTGCGGCCAATGCGCTGAGCACTTCCATCCTGACGAACCGCCTCAAGTACGCCGCAGTGTGGGAAGAGAACCGCCTCCGTTCGTATTCCTCCATGCCGAACGCCTGAACCACCCTGATGCCGGACACTGATTCCTCGACGGTCGATGTGATATCAGCCATCTTCTCCTGAATGCGGACGTTCCGACGCCTGAGCCGAATCCCGATCCTGCCGATCAGCAGAATCATTGGAGGAAGTACAAGCATAGTAATTATCGAGAGACGCCAGCTTATCCACACGGCCATACCGAGGTAGATGATGGCCAGAAGTGACTCACGGAACATGTCTGCGAAAGTCGCCACCAGTGCACCACGCACCAGCATCACGTCGTTCGTGATGCGTGAGATGAGCTGCCCCGTCTGCTCGCGCTGGAAAAATGAGAGCGACAGTCTGGTAATATGTGAGAACAGAGCGTTCCTCAGATCACGAATGACGCGCTGCTCAAGAGTGATCATGAGAAGAGCCTGCAGATAGTAGAAAACCGCGCGCACAAGAAAGACGACAACGAGACCCAGGCTGACCTTGAGAAGCACCGACTGGGGCGTGTCGCTCGCAAACAGCGCGAGCATCCGGACACGGAGTTCTTGCTTCACTCCGCCAAGCCCGATGTCCCCTCTCTCGATGTCGTTAACCACAGTTCCCAGGAATCCACCTGCGTTCTCCGCAGGTGCGACGACGGCCGCATGACCGACCTCGGTAGTCACAAGCGCTTGCTCTTCGAAGAGTACGTTCACAAAGGGAAGGATCATACCAAGCGAGACGCCACTCAGAGCAGCGAAGACCGTCATGCACAATAGCGCCGCCACAAGGCGACGCCAGTACGGCCTCACATATCTCATCAGGCGCAGAAACTGAGTCATGCTACGCCTTCTCTTTCGGAGCACCCTTCAAGAGAACCGACTGAGTCCTCTCCATGAAGTCCTCTATGGGGAATCTTGCTCCGGGAGTCAGCTCCACGACCGCCAGGTACTCCGATGCAGGAAATGCCTCCTCCTCCATCTCTGGTGGTGTCATGAGTGATACCGTCGGAACATTCATGGCTATTGCGAAGTAAACTAGATCGGTATTGCCGGCCACGAAGAGATCGCACTGATTCAGGAGACTCACAACATCGCGCATCCGTCGCTGCTGCACGACGATCGGATCCCGTGACAGCTTCGATTCCAGTCGCCCCATGAGTTCATGATGCCCGGGCGCAGTCAGCAGAATCGCCCTCCCTCGGAAATCCAGGCAGAGTCGGTCCAGGAGCTTGGCCTGCTGCGAAACAGAGATCGAAGTTCCGCCTCGTCCAGGCCCGGGATCGAATCCGATCAACAATTCGTCCTCACGTGGCTTGCGGAAATGAATGAGCTGCTCAGCCAGCCGCCGCTCGCGTTCCGGAATCCTCCAGCTCAGATGCAATCCCGTAACATCTATTCCCATAACGCGGGCGATCTCAATCCCAAGCTGCGCCCGCGTGCTGCCGGAGACGTTCCGGCTCACCTCGAGATTGAGAAACGGATGGCTCTCGTCACTCTGCAGACCTGCCCTTACCGGCGCACCAGTGAGGTAGCAAAGGAAGACCCTCTCCAAATCGAATTCCCTGTCGAGAATTATCGCAAGATCCAAGCGGTAGGACTTGAAACGTTTCGCAAGAGCAAGGAGGGCAGAGTAGCGCTTGATTCCACGGGGAAGGTTGTACCCTATCACTCTGTCGACTTCGACACTCCCCTCAAGAAGATCCTTGTCCTCATCGTGAACAAGCACCGCGATCTTCCCGTTAGGAAAACCGCGTCTCATCGCGCGCAACGTCGGAACGGCGAACAGAGCGCCCGTAACGCCTCGCTCGGGGATGACCAGAATGCGACTTACTTGACTGAAGGCCTGCGAAAAGGAGATGGGCTCCGGACGCTTGAAGCGTTCGAGATACATTCTGATGAAACGGGCAAGCCTTGGATGACGACCGCCCCCGCTTCGCTGCCCTCCCGCAGAATGGGTCAGGAACTCGCCAATTTGGGTCTTTTCCAGGTCCTCATTCCGTGACATCACGCCTCCTGGAGGCCGCGCGACCAGATGCAGGCTGCGACGAGAGCATTACTGTATTCGCTTGCCGAAGACGCACCACGCCTTCTACATTGCCTCTGCAATGAAGAAAACCGCAGCAAAGCCGCGCGCTGCTGCGACGAAGGCTAGCAGACCCTTCTCGCGAGTGTCAACCGTTTTCTGGGTCTCTAACCTAAGACAGGATGCAGAGTTCGGTCCCATCTACTTCCCTTCCCTTCTCATCCCCTTGACTGTTAGACTTAATGCATCGTGATATCATATGGAGAACACTCAATGCCGTCGAGCCGCACGATTATCCCGCGCCTGGCGTTCGCCGCTCTGGGCTTCGCCACGCTGACAGTCCAGGCACTACTCCTCCGCGAACTCATGGTTGCTTGGCGTGGGAACGAGATGTCGTTCGGCATCACCCTGTCAGTATGGCTTATCTCTGCTGCCGCCGGGAGTTCCATGGCGAGCCGCATGCGCCGCATCCGCCGCGCCGGCAGGGGCACCCTGGCCGCTGCCTTTGCTGTGCTGGCGGTCCTTTCTCCTCTAGCCATTCTTCTGTCGAGAGTGGGAGATCGATTCATCGGCATCGCACCCGGCGAACTCACAGGGCTTCAACCGCTCGTTCTGGCTGCGCTCATCTCTGTCGTACCGTTCACGCTTCTTTCGGGCTCCATGTTTGCGCTGTCGGTGGCAGTAACACACCGGGAGCGTACTCCAGTCCGGCGCGGTTGCTCCGGGAGCACATTCCTCAAGACCGAGCTGGTGGGTGACGTCTACATCTACGAGGCGCTCGGAGCACTGATCGCCGGTGCGCTGCTGAGCTTCGTCCTGCTCGGCAACGTAGGGACACTCAATATAGCATTCCTTGCCGGCCTCATCTCTTCTCTCGCCGGCCTTTCCCTTGTTCTGACGGGAGTGCCGAGGCCGCAGCTCCGTCAGATGGCGGCTCCTGCCGTTGCCCTTGTTCTCTCTGCGCTCGCCCTCACCGGCCCCGGCGACAGATTGGATCATGCAACCGTGGCAGCACAGTGGGAAAAGCTCGGGTTCATAAGCACAAGCGACTCCATCTATGGTCGAATCGTGACTGCGCAGACCGGTACCCAGACCAGCATCTACGAGAATGGACTGCTTGTCGCCTCCTCTCCAAACAGACTTGCCGCGGAGGAAGCCGCCCATCTGGCAATGATTGAGCATCCATCTCCACGCTCAGTTCTTCTCCTTGGAGGAGGACTGGGGGGCTCCGTCGAAGAGATACTCAAACACCCGACTGTTCTCGCTCTTGAGTACGTAGAACTTGACCCGTACCTCATACAGGAAGCGACTGCGGTCAGCGGGACATCTCTCACTGCCGGCCTCAGTGACACGAGGGTTTCGACCGTATTCATCGACGCGCGGCTGTTCGTGAAACAACACCCCTTTGGAACCTATGACGTCATTATCGTCAACGTGTCTGACCCCACGACCGCTTTCCTGAATCGTTTCTATACCGAGGAGTTCTTCCGAGAAGTCTCTCTAGCCCTCTCTCCGGACGGTCTCGTGGCCATCTCCACTACGTCCTCAGAGAACTACGTCGGCGACGAACTGGCACGCTTCCTCGAATGCGTGAGAAGCACTCTGTCCGAGGTCTTTGACAGCGTAGTGATCTTCCCAGGCGACCCATGCCACATTCTTGCGACGATGAACGACAGTCTTATTACAAGGGATGCCGCAGAGATATCACGTAGAGTAGATGAGCGCCGACTCGATGTAGTACATTTTCGCGACTACTACCTGCATGACAGGCTGCGCCCGGAACGCATCGCCTCGCTCGAAGCTGCCCTTCGCAGAACGGATCCTCCTATCAACCGTGATCTCGAACCCGCCGGCTATCTGCTTTCACTCGTCCTGTGGAGCCGCCAGTTCGGCTCCACTCCAGAGATCTTCTCATCGGCCGCCTCCACATTCACCTTGGCAAGCGCATTCGCTGTGGGAGCACTGGCTCTCGCTCTTACTCTCACCTTGGCAACGGTACACCGGCTACGCCGGCGCTGTCTCACCGATACGGCAGAGGCCTGTGGTCAGCCGGACGACTTTGCATCGACCACATTTAGATTCGCCGTCGTACTTGCGGTCGTTGTTGTAGGATTCACCGAAATGACCCTGGAGATCGGCGCCATTGTCGCGTTTCAGAGTCTCTACGGTTACGTCTACAAGGATCTTGCGATGATCGCCGCCGCGTTCATGGGAGGACTCGCAGCAGGTGGGTGGGCAGGTTCCCGCATAGCTCGGCGACGCGCGAACCTTCCCGTCTTCATCGCTCTCCAGATTGGGATGTGTTTCCTCCCTCTGGTCTTCGCCCGCGCCGTGCACACGATATCCGGACTTCCACCTGAGAGACTGATGGACTGGGCAGTGCTGTTTCCTACGCTGGTCGTTGCGTCAGCTCTCCTGGCCGGAGCGCAATTCCCCATGGCGGCTGCCCTCTACGGGTCGAGAAGTTCCCCCGGCCGCTCTGAAACCGGATCTGTCGCTGCTACTGGAGGGCGCCTCTACGCAGCCGACCTGTTTGGAGCAGCACTGGGAGCAACGG
>JAUVLP010000104.1 GCA_030600655.1 Candidatus Eiseniibacteriota bacterium | reverse complement strand
CTTGAGGCTGACAGGCTCTCCGGAGCTGCCTCCGGTAGCCGGTACAGAGCGTCGCGTGACTCAATTGCCACGGAGGAGTTCGGGCGGCCTGTGTGGCGTCCCTAAGATGAGTGTTAGGCAGGGCTCGCATGGCCTGTCGGCAGATGCGGCAGTGGGAGGTTCGACGTGAGTGACAGGGAAGATACGCTCGAACACGCACGCGAGACCTTCGCAGAGGCGGTATCACTGAAGGTTGAGCAGCTGGGGCGATTCGTGCGCGGGGGTGAGAACCCCGCCATCGTCGGGTCGTTCATCGAGGAGCTTGTCCGTGGCTTCGTTCGGGAGTGGCTTGGTGGCTGGGAGCTGGTCACCGGCGCCCTGTATTCGAAGTCATCCTTCGAGTCCGGCGAAACACCAATGCAGCTGGACGGCATCGTCTACGACCCCCGCAGCGGTCCGGCGATCATCCGTGAAGGTGGGTTCGCTGTAGTCAACCCGGCCTTCTGTCCCGCCGTGATCGAGATCAAGAAGTCGCTGGCACGCACCAGCATGGATGAGTTCGTGAATCGGCTGCAGAACATCTACCGCATCCACATGCACGACCGCAGTGCCCACAACGTGATGGGAATCGTGATCCACGACCGCGATCCGGAGAAGACGTCCTATCGAGGAGAGTGCGGGACGGCGGGCAGAATCATGTCATACGAGGATCACTGGGGAGGGAAGTGCCCGGTCTTCATCTTATTCCGGCAGAAGGGCGGCACGTTCGAGCCGTTTGAGCCGGGCATAGATGGCATGATGAAGCGCATCTTCGCGTTGCGCGAGCCACCTGGAACTGGGTACTACTGACATGGGTGATCTTGCCCAACACGGGCGAGCCTGCCTAACATCCGCGCATGCAGCCGTCGGTCTTGCCTGTCACGCCAGCTGCCAAGCGCGGCCATGCCGCGCCCGCACCTGTCGTGCCAGACTGGCGTCCGCAGCTGATGCGCGGATGTTAGGCGTCAACCGGCGCTCCCTCCGCTACCGCTTGACACGAGCGCCTGGTTCGCGTGCGCCGACCGATTTGTACCCTGTCTGCGGGTATCGATCAGCGAGCAAGAGGAAGAGCCATGGTTGATGTTCTTAGCGAGATTCTTGACTGGTCGGCCGACCGCCCGGCTTGGCAGCGTGACGCCCTTCGCCGCCTCGTGACCACAGGCAGCATAGATGACGAAGACCTTCAGGAACTGGCCAGTGTGTGCAAGGCAGGCCATGGTCTGGCGGAGCCGTGTGAGTCGTCTCCGCTAGGTGAGGAGCATATCGCCACGCGATCGGCCTCGACTCCGGCGGTCTCGCTGAAATCGGTGGTACATCACGCTGGAGTTAATGCTCTCGCTCCCGAGCAGCGCTTGACCTTCAAGCCCGGTCTGACGGTTGTCTATGGCGCAAACGCGACGGGCAAGTCAGGCTTCACGAGGATTCTCAAGCGGGCTTGCCGCGCGCGCGGTGCAGAGGAGGTTCTCGGAAACGTCTTGTCGGACCGGCCGAGTCCGAGTCCGTCGGCTACGGTCTCGTTCGCAGCGAACGGCGAGGAGTCTGAGCTCCCGTGGGATGACCCGAAGACATTGGCCGCCCTGGGCCACGTCAGTGTGTTTGATGGTAGAAGCGCCATGGTCTACCTCACAGAGAAGACGGATGTCGCCTTCAGGCCCCTGGGTCTGGACCTCTTTGACAAGCTCTCTGACGCCTGCGAGAGGCTTCGGGAAGGGCTTGAGGAGGAGAAGGCTGAGCTGGCACGCCGCGAGATTGAGCTCCCGCATGTAGCCGAAGGGACGGCAGTCCGCCGGGCCCTTTCGAACCTGACACCTATGTCTGATCCCGACGAGTTCAAGAGCTTGGGGTCGCTCTCTGACGACGAGCAGGGCCGACTCGAGACACTGCGGCAGCAGGTCAGGGACCTCCAATCTAGTGACCCGAGGAAGACCGCCGGCGAACTCGAAGTGCGGGTCGGACGCCTCGACCGGTTGGCGAAACATGTGCTTGAGCTGGATGGTATCCTGTGCGACGACGCGGCCGCCTCCATCTTCTCTGCTCGAAATGACCTCACAGCTGCCGGAAAGGCCGCGGAAGCCCTCCGAGCGAAGACCCTACCGTCGGGGACCCTCGTGGGTACCGGAGCGGAAGTGTGGCGCGCGATGTGGGAGGCGGCGAGGAGATTCTCCGATGAGGAGGTCTACCCGGAGTTCCGCTTCCCGCCCGATCACGACGGCGCGAGATGTCTTCTGTGCCAGCAGGTCTTGGAGAAGGAAGCCACAGAGAGGATGACGTCCTTCGAGTCGTTTGTCACGTCAACGATTCAGAGCGATTTGGACCGAGCGAAGGAGCAGTTCGATTCACGACATGAGTCTCTGTCGGAGGTTTCAGTCTATGACGACTCGGTGGCTGCAGTGCTAGATGAACTCCGGCTGGAGTCGGATGGGCTCTCCACCCGCGTTGACGGGTACCTGGAAGCCGCTGATGCTCGCCGAAGGGCGCTGTTGAAGGCACTGGAGAAAGAACTGCCCGCTCCAAATGATCTACCTCCGCTATCATCCTGTGCCGTCGAGGTTTCCCAAGCCGCCTCGACGCTCAGGGAGCGGTCCTCAGAGATCCTCCGCGCCGTTGATGACAAGAAGCAGGTTGCTCTTGTGAGCGAGCTTGATGAACTGCTGGCACGCCAGCAACTGGGGAGTGGGGTCTCACGGGTCCTTGAGGAGATTGATCGGAAGAAGCGATTGGTCACATACACCCAGTGCCTTCAGGACACCCACACCAGGAGTATCACCCTCAAAAGCAGCGACCTGACGAGGCGCGCAGTTACCACAGAGCTAACCCGCGCCTTCGAAGAGGAGCTGAAGAAGCTGCGCTTCACCGACTTGGGAGTCGAGCTGCAGGTAGAAGGTGGGGAGCGGGGGTCTCTCTACCACCGGATATGTATTCGCGGAGCCGAGAGTGTTGAACTGCAGCGGGTACTCAGTGAGGGAGAGGCTCGATGCTTGTCCATTGCGGCTTTCTTCTCGGAACTGACCACACAGCCTGACCCCTCTGCCATCCTGTTCGATGATCCTGTCTCCTCGCTGGATTGCAGTTGGCGGGAGTGCGTGGCAAAGAGACTGGTTGACGAAGCGGCAAGCAGACAGGTCATAGTATTCACTCACGACATCGTATTCCTGCAGGCACTGAGTGACCTCGCTCAGAAGGGTGGAGTGCCCTGCTCCCATCAACGAGTTCAGAGGGAAGCACGGGGGGCGGGAGTGGCATCCCCAGAGCTTCCCTGGATAGCCATGCCCGTCAGGCAGAGAATCGGAGCCCTGAAAAGCATGTGGCAACACGCCGAGAAGCTCCACCGCACGGTTTCGACTACCGAGTACGAGAAGGAGGCCGTTAGTATCTACGGGTTCCTTCGCGAAGCCTGGGAGAGAGGGCTTGAGGAGACACTCCTGAATGACGTCGTAGAGCGCTTCCGGCCAAGCATCGAAACACGACGCGCGAAGTGTCTCTCCGACATCAAGGACGAGGACTACGCCACTCTCGAGGCTGGCATGAGCAAGTGCTCCCAGTGGCTTCGTGGTCACGATACGGCGCCGGCAGCACCGGCTCCGGTTCCGCCACCCGACGAACTGAGGCAGGATATCGACGCGCTCGAGAAGTGGCGCGACGCCATTCTCAAGCGGCGGAAGCACTAGCGTGAGACCAACCCGAAACATCGACTGGCCCTGCAGGCTGCCTTGCGGACCTCACTGCTGCTCTGTACCCGAGAGATCTTCGCAGATCTGCTCAATCTCTTCCTCGAGAATCCGCCGTACCTCTGATGGATCATGTGTGGCCGCGATGGTCGCCGAGACCCTCCGAGGAAGAGCGGTCAACAGGTCTCGTGCCTTCTTCGCCGAGTTGAGCGCGGCGACTCGGACCTCATCCTGTCTGACGAACTGTCCGATTCGCTCCTCAAGTTCAAGCCTCGCGATCTGAGCCAGGAATGTCTCTCGCGCCGCTCGTGCTGTTGCGTAGGTGCTTCGGTACCTCGCCTCGTTCTTCCCTCCGGAGACACGACCGGTTCCATTGAGCCTCATCGGCGCCGACGGCTCACCCTTCTGACGCCTCCGCCTCGGCTCTCCCGTGACGCTGTTTCGTGGCTTGCTGAGATCCGTGTTGTTAGCCCACTCACGATCAGCCGTCTCGGGGTTGATCTTCCCATGGACGGTAGTAATCCGCCCGGTCTGGATCGCCTTCCACACAGCGGCTTGCGACACACCGCGCCGTCAAGCATAGGCTCTTTGACTGAGGAATTCCATTGCACGCGACCCTCTAGCTGATTCGGTCGATTGTGGCAACCTGGATGGTCGCCGGTTGTCACATCCTAGCACCACCGCAGCCCTGGAAGAGCCGGATTTCGGGCAGATCCTACGGCCGCTGCCGGTGACTTGTCCAATGGCAACCGCTCGAAGTGACAACCGCTCAAAGTGACAACTTGTTTTGGGCCTCTCACACCTCTCGACAATCGGGGTCGCCGGTACCCTCTAGTAATTCCCAGGGAGGACCCGTGCAGCCCATCTCAAGACGCTGCGCACAGCGATCAGTTTTGCCGGGCGCTAGGGAGCCTGCTTCGCCCTTGCGCAGTGGAGGGCGATTCCGCGGATTGTCCCTCATCCATGGCGAAGGCCCGCGCGCCTCCCGCTGGCGAAGGAGAGCGAGTGGAAGGCGATGCCCACGACGGTCGATGATTGACGCCCCCCTGGTGGGCGCGTAGAATGGCCCATATCGTACGGACATGCACTCGACAGAAGAGGCGCTGATGCCCGAGCACCCGATAGAGCGATACCTGACCGACCTGAGGGACACCAGAGGAACAGGGGCCAACGTACCGGAGACCTCATTCTACCCTGCTCTCGAGCGTCTCTTCACGGACATAGGAAAGAAGCTCTCTCCGAAGGTCCGCTGTGTGATTCACATCACCAACAGGGGCGCTGGGCTCCCTGACGCCGGCCTCTTCACCGCAGATCAGCTTCGCCGTACGGCACGGAACTCAGACTCCAGCGAGAATCCCCTCCTTGCACAGATTCCATCGCGCGGTGTCGTCGAGGCGAAACCTCCCAGCGACGATCTCGGCAGTGTGGCAGAGAGCGAGCAGGTTGAGCGCTACTGGAAGCGGTATGGGGCAGTGCTTGTGACGAACTTCCGTGAGTTTGCACTCGTCGGGAGCGACACCGCGGGTCAGCCTCGGGTTCTGGAGTCGTTCTCGTTGGCTGTTTCTGAACGGGAGTTCTGGAAACTGGTAGCCCACCCGCACAAGACAACTGCGGAGCACGGTGAGCGTATGCTCGAGTACCTCCGGCGTGTGCTCCTGCACAACGCTCCTCTCACGGCACCGCAGGATGTCGCTGCCCTTCTGGCTTCCTATGCACACGATGCGAGACTGCGAGTCGAGCGAGCCGACCTCCCTGCCATCGCCAGCCTCCGCGAGGCCCTCGAGGAAGCTCTCGGACTTCGCTTCGAGGGAGAGAAAGGGGAGCACTTCTTCCGTTCTACGCTCGTTCAGACTCTCTTCTACGGCCTCTTCTCAGCTTGGGTTCTCTGGGCTCGACGGCATGATGCTGAGCCCGGGAAGACGTTCGCAAACGCCATAGAGGAAAAGGCTGCGCGATACGATTTCAGCGGGGACTTCGATTGGAGATCCGCTCACTGGCTCCTGCGCGTGCCCATGCTCCGTGCCCTCTTCATGCAGGTTGCCGATCCGGCGCGTCTCGGCGCACTCGATCTCATTGAGGTTCTTGACTGGACCGCAGCTGCACTGAATAGAGTGGACCGCAGCAAGTTCTTTACCTCCTTCGACGAAGACCGCGCGGTCCAGTACTTCTACGAGCCGTTCCTCCAGGCCTTTGACCAGACGCTGCGGAAGGACCTCGGTGTCTGGTACACTCCCGAGGAAGTCATTCACTACCAAGTCGAGCGTGTGGATGCTGTCCTCCGCTCTGAGCTCGGTGTTGCGGACGGTCTCGCAAACCCCAAGGTGGTCGTTCTAGATCCGTGTTGCGGCACGGGTGCCTATCTTCGAGCCGTCCTCCGTCGAATCGCCGTCACGCTACGTGAGAAGGGTGGCGACGCTCTTGTCGGGAACGATCTCAAGAGGGCGGCCATGCAGCGTGTATTCGGATTCGAGATCTTGCCCGCCCCGTTCGTCATCGCGCATCTTCAACTCGGTCTCGAACTGGAGCACCTGGGCGCGCCCTTGAGAAACCAATCTGACCCGCCCGAGCGCGTCGGTGTCTACTTGACCAACGCCCTTACCGGATGGGATCCGCCCAAGGGCAAGCCGACGCAGATTGCCTTCCCAGGCTTCAACGAGGAACGTGATGCCGCCAGCAGGGTCAAACGGGAGGAGCCCATACTCGTGATTCTGGGCAACCCGCCCTACAACGGGTTCGCGGGCACGGCTATGGAGGAGGAGCGGGATTCCTCAAGCGCATACCGGACTACGAAACGTGTGGCCAAGCCCCAGGGACATGGCCTGAACGATCTCTATGTTCGGTTCTTCCGAATGGCCGAACGCCGAATCGTGGAGAAGAGCGGACAGGGCATAGTCTGCTTCATCTCCAACTACTCCTGGCTCGATGGGTTCTCATTCACCGGCATGCGCGAACGGTTCTTGGAGGTGTTCAGCGGCATTAGTATCGACTGCCTAAACGGGGACAAACGCAAGACAGGGAAGCTCACACCGGAGGGCGAGCCAGACCCCAGCGTCTTCTCTACAGATACGAATCCCGCGGGCATACAGGTCGGGACAGCCATTGCGACGTTGGTTCGAAAGCAGGGGCATGTAGGCACCGCGGATGTGAAGTTCCGACACTTCTGGGGCAAAGACAAGCGAGCGGACCTGATCAATGACAGAGGCGACTGGCAGGCAGTCACGCCCGTGCTGGAGATGGGTCTGGCACTCGTGCCCAGTCAGATGGCCCCGGACTACGTCACGTGGCCGACATTGGCGGACCTGTTTCCAGTGTCGTTCCCAGGAATCAAGACGAGCCGCGATGTGCTGGTTGTTGACATCGACCGCTCACAGCTTGAGCACCGGATGCACCAGTACTTCGACCCGGATGTGAGTCACGAAGAGATAAGGCGCATCGCGCCCGCTGCGATGACTGACACGAAGAGGTTCAGAGCCGAGTCAACACGCGCGACGCTGGTCGAGCGCGGCTTCCTTCCGCGTAATGTGGTGAGGTTCTGCTACCGCCCATTCGATGTCCGGTGGCTCTACTGGGAGCCGGACACCAAACTGCTTGACGAGAAGAGGTCAGACTACTTCCCACATGTGAGGGACGGGAATCCATGGATTGCCGCTGTCCAGCGGAATCGCAAGGACTTCGACCCGCCGCTGACCTCAACGCTGCACAGCTCACTGCACGTCATTGAGCGAGGGGCGAATCTCTTCCCGCTGTGTCTCTTCAGCGAAGGTAGCTCTCTCTTTGAGACAGGCGATCAGAAATCGAATCTCAGTCCTCGAGCCTCTGGCTACCTGGCCGACATCGGGGCCGACCAAGAAGCCTTGTTCTTCCACACGTTGGCGGTTCTGCACGCCCCCGCCTACCGCGGGCAGAACGCAGGGGCGCTGCGCCAAGACTGGCCGCGGATCCCGCTTCCTCAAGCCAAG
>JAUVLP010000026.1 GCA_030600655.1 Candidatus Eiseniibacteriota bacterium | reverse complement strand
CGGGATGGGGCGTAGCGCAGTCGAGGAGTTCGATCGCTCGTTCTCCGAAGTGGCGATGATCGATGCGCTCGAGGAACTCTACGACGAATTCTCTTCGGGTGACCGGCTGCGGGTGTAACCAGCGACCAGGCATGGGATTCGTGGCTGCCGTGCATCCGTTGCGGATCTGTGTTTCTGGGTGCCGCCCGCAGGCTGCACATTGAGCGAGCTTGGCTGTGGGGCGAGGGTTTTTCGCAAAACGGTTGTCGTGTGCGGATGGAAGCGGTATACTTCCAATCTGTGGATCTGCTTTATAGGGGCCCTCCAGGGGCCCGTCATTCTGAAAGGGATAGCTCGCGATGAAAGCACTCGTCACTGGCGGAGCAGGATTCATCGGCTCACATCTCTGCGAAGCGCTCCTCAAGAGAGGTGATGACGTCTGGGTTGTAGACGACCTTTCCACAGGGCGATTCGAGAATATCGCTCACCTTGAGGATGCCCCCAGATTTCACTACACAATAGACACGATCCTCGACGAGCGCGTGGTCGGTGAAGCGACCGCGAAGGTTGATGTAGTCTTTCATCTGGCTGCTGCTGTGGGGGTCGCCTATATCATCGACAACCCGCTGAAATCGCTCGAAACGAATATCAAGGGCACGGAGTTCGTCCTACAGGCAGCCAATGAGGGGAAGAAAAAGGTCATAATCTTCTCGACTTCAGAGATCTACGGGAAGGCCAACGAGCAACCGTGCAAGGAGACCGACGATAGGATCCTTGGTACGACAACTATCGCAAGATGGGGCTACTCCTCTTCCAAAGCCATTGACGAGTTTCTGGCACTGGCCTATCACAGGGAGAAGCAGTTGCCGGTCGTGATCGTAAGGTGCTTCAACACCTGCGGCCCTCGACAGACCGGCCAGTATGGGATGGTGATTCCTCGTTTCGTGAAGCAGGCACTATTGAATCATCCGATTACGGTATATGGAGATGGAAAACAGACGCGGTGCTTCGGAGATGTTTCCGATGTGGTCCGGGCTGTGATCACGCTTTCGGACGAGCCGGCCGCGAACGGAGAGGTGTTCAATGTGGGGAGCAGTACCCCCATTTCGATAGAAGAACTTGCATTCAAGATCAAGGAATTGACAGGTAGCAGTTCGACTGTAGAATATGTACCATACGAGAAGGCGTACGAGCAGGGCTTCGAAGACATGAGGCGAAGGATTCCCGACCTCACGAAACTGAGAGATCTCATAGGTTACGAGCCTGAGGTTTCACTCGAGCAGCTTCTCGAAAGGGTCGTCGCCGAGTTCAAGAAGTAGCGGGTTTGCTCCCCCGGGTTCTTGAGGGTGCTGTTGGAAGAACCCGTGTGGCGTCTCGGCGAAATGGGACCATCAGACAAGGGGGAAAGCACCAGAATTGCTACGGATTGCTTGTTCTGCGAGCGATGGAGCCGGTGGTCGTGCCGGCCTCGCCGGCTCAGGACAGGCCGTAAAGCCTTGACAGCAACCGTTCGTCGGGGATAATCTGCCCAGACGGACACGGGAACCGCGGGGATCCGTATGATCTTTCTTGGAGCTTTCGTACTCTCGATGATGGCTGTGCTCGCTCTGACGCCTGCCCTTCGCAGTCTGGCGACGCATCTGCGCTTTCTCGATCACCCAAACATGATCAAGGTTCACAGAACGCCCACGCCTCTGATGGGCGGCATAGCTGTTGCACTGGCGAGCCTGGCTTCGGCGGCGGCGGCACTCGTTCTGATCAACTATCCCTACAGTGCCAAGATAGTCGGGTTCATGGCGGGTGGTCTGATAGTCGTTGTCCTGGGTCTTGCCGACGACGCGAACGGGATGCGCCCGGTGGTCAAACTGACGGGACAAGCTGTGGCCGCTGCTGTGATGATGCTTTCAGGGGGCTTGAGCGGTCTCCCGTTCCATCCGGTGATCTCTTTTGTACTTGGACTGATCTGGATGGTCGGGCTTATGAATGCTTTCAACTTCCTGGACAACATGGATGGTATCACCGCCGGTATCGCCGCCATAGCGGCTTTCGGAATCTTCACGCTCGCGCTTGGGCACGGCCAGGTCCTGACTGCCATAGCAGCAATTACCGTGGCTGGAGGAGCTCTCGGTTTCCTCAGGTATAACTTCAGCCCCGCCTCAATCTTCCTGGGAGACGCCGGCAGTCTGTTCCTCGGCTACATGGTGGGTGCCCTGTCCATGAGGGCAGTTGCATATGCCGGCGCCGATCCAGCGGCGGTCGCTATTCCCGTGCTCATGCTCGCCTATCCCATCTTCGATGCCAGTCTGGTCACGATAGCCAGACTCGCCGAGGGGCGCGACGTGGCTCAGGGGGGGAAGGATCACAGTTCTCATCGATTGGCGGGACTGGGCATGTCTGCGAAGCAGACGGCTGCAACCATATACATTCTTTCCGCTTCGCTCACAGCTGTTGCCGTTTACCTTTCGCTTCGCCATGGAGGTGAACTGCCGATTCTGGCACTTGCGGTACTCGCGGTTGCGGGCGGCCTTTTCTTCATGGGCGTGAGGCTGTTCCGTGTTCCAACACAGGTGCGAGGGAGCAGAGTTTCTTCACCGGTCCCGGTGAGGTTGTACCGTCCGACTGCACAGGAGATCGCTCTTCTGACAGCGGCCTACGCGAACACCGATGAGGGTCGGACTGAGATGGAGCCGGTCCCGACCCATTCCCGTGAAACCATCGAGGTGTAGCGGTTCCGCATCCGAGACTACCGCGGAACAAGGGAGAGGACTATGCTGGACCTGAAGTATGTGAGAACGAATCCCGATATCGTCAGGGCGGCGATCAGGAACAAGAACGAAAAGGCAGATCTCGACAGGTTGCTTGCGCTTGATGGGGAACTCAGGTCTCTCCTGGTGAAAGTCGAGGAGCTGAAGAAGGAACGCAATATCGAGAGCGAGCGCGTCGCCGGGCTCAAGCGGAAGGGCGAGAGTGCCGATGAGATCATCGCTCGTATGCGCGGGGTCTCGGAGAGGATCAAGGGACTCGACGAGGAGATCTCGGGCGTTCAGGGAAGGCTCCGGGAGTCTATGCTCACCGTGCCGAACATCCCGCATGAATCTGTGCCGGTCGGCAAGGACGAAGACGACAATGTTGAGCTGCGGAGTTGGGGTGAGCCCTGGTCGCTCTGTGAGGAACCTGTCCCTCACTGGGAGATAGGTGAGTCTCTCGGTATCCTTGATCTCAAGCGGGGGACGAAGATCGCCGGATCGGGTTTTCCCGTCTTCATAGGGGCGGGGGCGCTTCTTGTTCGAGCTCTTATCCAGTTCATGTTGGATACCCACACCAGGGAACACGGCTATGTTGAGGTAGCCCCGCCATTTGTGGCCAACCGCGACTCAATGCGGGGGACGGGGCAGCTTCCGAAACTCGAATTCGATATGTACCGTCTGGAGGAGGACGATCTGTTTCTTATCCCGACGGGCGAGGTCCCCATCACCAACCTCTACCGCGACGAGATTCTGGATAGCGCCCGGCTGCCGATCTATCACACTGCTTACACGCCATGCTTCCGGCGTGAGGCCGGATCGTACGGTAAGGATACCAGGGGGCTGCTGCGCCTGCACAGGTTTGACAAGGTGGAACTGGTCAAATTTGTGGAGCCGGAGAACTCCTGCGGCGAGCTGGAGTCGCTGATCGCGAACGCGGAATCGATCTTCCAGAGTCTCGATCTGCCGTACAAGGTTAAGACTCTCTGCACCGGCGATCTCTCATTCGCCGCGGCGAAATGCTACGACGTAGACGTGTGGTCGGCTGGCGTCGGCAAGTGGCTCGAGGTCTCGTCGTGCAGCAATTTCGGGGATTTCCAGGCGAGGCGGGCCGGGATCAAGTATCGTCCCACCGGTGGCGGCAAGGCTCGGTACGTGCATACACTGAACGGTTCAGGCGTAGCTCTGGCACGGACCATTGTCGCGATCCTGGAGAACTACCAGACACCGGAGGGGACCGTTCGCATCCCAGAGGTTCTTCGGGTGTACATGGGTGGTCTCGAGGAGATAACGGGCGCGTGATTCACCTGTTCGTGCCGCATGCGGACTGACCAGCAGGGCCTTGAGTAGAGATCTGCGGGGATTGAGGCTATGGCTCCTGTCAGGACTACTAAATCTGAACACGCGCAGATGGCGGGGCTTCGCACAAGGGCCTACGTTTTCGTTGCCGTCTCACTTCTGGCGACAGTCATCTTTCTGTATACGAACAGCCTGATTCGCAGGCTCGAGGTACAGTCTGCCACGCTCTCCCGATCGATAGCGGGTCTGTGTGCCACGGCTACCTATGCAGCTCGGGAGAATAGGGAACTGTCGGTAGTTTTTGGAGAGCTGATCGAAAGCATTAACTTCCCCGTGATCATTTCCGATGTAAGAGGGGTGCCCATTACGTGGAAGGGCCTCCCGATGGACACTGATCCGGAGAAGGTCAGCCACGAGGAGTACCTCACCGCGGATCCGGATAATCCACCGGATTCACCGCTGGGAGACGTGATGCGGTTCATGGCTGAGCTGGACCGCCGTCGCTCCAAGATCCCGATGACGCACATAGGCGATGAGACCGTTCTGGGCTATATCCACTACGGTGAGTCCAGCATGATAAGGGAAATGCGCTTCGTGCCGGCACTGGAGATCCTGGCGTTCGGCATTCTTCTCCTTCTTGGATTCCTCGGTTTCCGCAATGCGAAGATAGCGGAGCTTCGCTCGATCTGGGTCGGGCTGGCGAAAGAGACCGCTCATCAGCTGGGAACTCCGATCTCATCGCTCATGGGGTGGGTAGAGCTCCTGGAGGAGGCCGGATCCAAGGAATGCGAATCCTGCAACGAAATCTCGCGGATGACGGTGGAGATGCAGCGGGATCTGGATCGGCTTGACAGGATATCCCAGCGTTTCAATCAGATAGGTTCGATCCCGAAGACGAAGCGACAGGATGTCGCTGTCGTGCTCAGGGGAGCGGTGGACTATCTCCGTTGGCGGCTGCCTTCGCTCGGCAAGGAGATCCAGATCACCGAGGACTACGTTGACGTGCCGCTCGTTGATGTCAATGCGCAGCTGATGGAGTGGGTCATTGAGAACCTTGTGAAGAACTCGCTGGAAGCGCTTCCTCCGAAGGGGGGCGTAATCACGATCAGCACCGAGCATGCGGCCAAGGAAGGCGTCGTGCGGATCCTCTTCACCGATAACGGCAGAGGACTCTCAGCAGCCGAGCGCAAGCGGGTTTTTCTCCCGGGCTATTCCACGAAGAGAAAAGGGTGGGGTCTAGGGCTGGCTCTGGCCAGACGGATTGTGGAGGAGTATCACAAGGGACGGCTCTACGTCGGATGGTCCGAGCCCGGGAAGGGCACTACCTTCGTAATCTGCCTTCCGACTACCTAGCACGGGTTTCCAGCTACAGGAATCGCCTCAACCGGACCCGCTACGTGTCCGGGGCGATCCAAATCGAAAGAGGGGACAGGATCCTGAGATGAGTACTACAAACAGACGAATCCTCTGGGTAGACGACGAGATAGACATGCTCAAGCCGCACATCATTTTCCTCGAGCAGCGGGGTTACGATCTGGCGACGGCAACGAGCGGCGAAGTAGCGATCGGGATGATCAAGGAAAAGCGCTACGATATCATCCTGCTCGACGAGATGATGGTCGGCATGGACGGACTTGCAACCTTGGGAGAGATAAAGGAACTGGATCCATCCGTTCCCGTCGTCATGGTAACGAAGAGCGAGGAAGAGGATCTTATCAATGATGCGCTCGGCAAGCGCATCGATGACTTTCTCATCAAGCCGGTCAAGCCGACGCAGGTTCTGAGCGCTATCAAGCGCATCCTTGATGGGCAGAAAATGCGGCTGGATCAGATGGCGCAGATCTACGCTCAGGAGAACAGCCAGCTCCGGGCACAGCTCATGGATGAGATGGACTGGCGTGAGTGGATACAATTCTACACGAGGTTCGTCCATTGGGACCTGGAGCTCGACCGCGTCCGAGACCCGGGTCTCAGGCAGATCCATCACGATCTCCAGATGTCGGCGAATGCAGAGTTCTCTCGCTATGTGGAGCGTGCCTATGAGGGGTGGGTCAATGACGCGCCCGACCGGCCGTTGCTTTCCCCGGACGTTTTCGGCGAGTACGTTGCGCCGCTTCTGATGGCCAAGAAGAAGGTCTACTTCGTGGTGCTCGACTGCTTGAGACTCGACCACTGGATGAGCATCCTGCCGAGCCTGGAGCCCTTCTTCAATATAGAGAACCATCACTACTACTCCATCCTGCCGACGGCGACGCCGTACTCACGGAATGCGCTGTTCAGCGGGCTCTATCCCGTTGAATTCGGCGAGAAATTTCCCGATATCTGGGATGTACGTTCAAGAGAGAATTACGGCAAGAACCGCTACGAGCGTCAGCTCATGGACGGGCAGCTGAGACGGATGGGTATCAGAGTCAGTCCCGGCCACAAGTATGTGAAGATATACGAGAAGGATGAAGCAGACAAGGTGAGAAGGAAGATGGCGTCGTTTCACGACATTCCGTTCGTCTCGCTCGTCTATAACTTCATCGACATCCTCTCACACGGGCGCTCGGAATCTGAGATCCTGCAGGAGATTGCGCCGGATGAACCGGCCTTCCGCTCGCTTGTGCGCTCGTGGTTCCTGCATTCAGCGCTGTACCATATCATCGTGGAGATGGCACGACAGAAGGCCACGGTCGTTCTGACGACCGATCACGGGGCAATTCTGAGCAAGCGCGCCGCGCTCATACGAGGCAACAAAGCGACGACGACGAACATACGCTACAAGTTTGGGAGCAATCTTGGATACAATCCGAAGGAGACGTTTCTGATAGAAAGTCCCGGTCGCTTCCGGCTTCCGACTGATGGCTTGAGCAAGCAGTACGCCATCGCGAAGGAGGATTACTACTTCGTCTACCCTACGGAGTTCCACAAGTACGAGCGACAGTACCGGGGCAGTTTCCAGCACGGAGGCATCTCGACTGAGGAGATGATTCTTCCCTGTGCCATCATGACCCCCAAGGGATAGGTCCCGGTGATGAGTGCGGAAGCGCAGAGTCTGGTTTCCACATCTTCCGGCGAGAGCCGGGAGCTGGGTCGTGCACTGGGACGTCTGCTTGAAGGGGGCGATTTCATTGCGCTCTACGGGGATCTCGGAAGTGGGAAGACCGTGCTCGCGCAGGGCATCTCCGCCGGTCTTGGGTACGACGGCTACGTGTCCAGTCCGAGCTTTGTCATAGTGAACGAATACGCCGGGCGGATCCCGATCATGCATGTCGACCTCTACAGGATTCATGATCCGGCAGAGATCGAGGATCTGGGGCATCGGGAGCTCTTCTTCGGTGGCGGCGTGGCCATAGTGGAGTGGGCGGGACGTGCAGGAGAGCTTCTTCCAAACGAGAGGCTCGACATCCGGATTGCGATCGACGCCCTCGACACGCGCACTATCACATTCGACGCACGCGGTGACAGATATACCCAAGTGATGGTTACGCTCCTGGAATCATGGAGAGGTCGGCCGGAAGATGCAGCTTCTCACGATTGACACATCGACGCCCTTGGAAGTCGTCGCGGTGGTGAATGGGGACAGGCTTGTGGCTGTCTCAGAGCGGCGTGTTGAGCGAGGGCATGCCGAGCGCCTGATGGAGGCCGTCGCGACCGTCCTCAGCGAGGCAGGAGTCGATCTTGAGAATCTGGACGGTATAGCCATCGCGGTGGGACCCGGCAGGTTCAGTGGTCTGAGGGTCGGCATGGCGACCGCCAAGGGGCTGGCCATCTCCACCGGGCTGCCCGTCTGGCCTGTCTCTACGACCGAGGCGCTGGCAGTGAGTGCGCCTCTGTGTGACGGGTTGATTCTTTCGACGATCGATGCGAGAAAGGGAGAGGTGTACGGCGCCCTTTTCGACGCAGCGCGAGGGCGAGAGCGTCTCTCTGAGGACGCCGCGCTCGATCCACAGGAAGCGGCGCGCCTTGCGCTGGATGCGGCCGGTGGGCGCACGATTCAGCCGGTTGGCTCCGGAGCTTCCAGGTATGCTCAGGAGTTCAAGGCCGTTCTTGGTGATGACCTGTCAGTCCCCGAGCAGAGCGTCCATGTCAGCGATCCGGTGGTGCTGGCTGCACTCGCGGCCCGGGCGGCTGGCGAAGGTGACGCCCCTGAGCTTGATGGTCTTGAACCGGTCTATCTCAGGGGCATATGATCGAGCGGATTCTGTAGACGCCGCCGGGGGATGCACGATGCCCACGCTATCCGCCAACCCGCGAGCCATGGAGCTCTGCGATCTCGACGATGTATGTGCCATAGAGATGGAGCTGTTTCCAACCCCGTGGTCGAGAGAGGCGTTCGAGGCGGATCTCAAGCGCTCACCTCCGACACTCGCTCTCGTCGTTGAGGAGCAGGGTCGAGTTATCGGCTATGTTGTCGGTTGGATAATCGAGGATGAGTTTCACATAGGAAATGTGGCGGTTACCACGAAGAGGCAGGGGCGGGGCGTAGCGAAACGGCTCCTGACCGAGGGAATCCGGATCGCGTGTGAGCAAGGAGTGCGCATGGCGACTCTCGAGGTGCGCTCGTCGAACGAGAGGGCCATCGGCCTCTATGAGCACTACGGATTCAGACCCGTGGCCATTCGCAGGGGATACTACTCCGACAATGGAGAGGACGCGATTGTGATGCTGGCGGATGTGGGGGATCGGACTTGGGGGGGATGATGGGGTCTGGAATGAGGAGTGCCGAATCAAAGGCGCTCAGGAAAGCCACAGCTCGACTGCGGGATCGTGGTGTGGGGCGCCCCGACATCTGCGTCATTCTTGGATCGGGGCTGTCCTCGTTCACGAATAGACTGGAACCTGATCTCACCGTGCCGTACGAGGAGGTCCCGGGGTTTCCAATGACCGCTGTAGCCGGGCACCGCGGTGCACTCATGGTGGGAGAAATCGGCGAGAAGAGGGCGATCGTTTTCGCCGGGCGTGTCCACCTTTATGAGGGACATGCGCCGCTGGACGTCACTTTCACGGTGAGGCTGGCGGCCGAGCTGGGCGCGCGGATCATCGTGGTGACGAACGCATCGGGCGGACTTGACCCTGGTTTCGAGGTTGGTGACCTCATGTTGATAGCGGATCAGCTTTCGCTCATCTGGGGACCGCGACGTCTTCCAGTGCCAACGTTCAGAATGGGTGGCGCTTACTCAGAGCGTCTACGCCGGCAGGCCGTTGCTGTGGCTGCTGAGGAGAGGTTGACGCTCAGGAGCGGTGTCTACATTGGGGCGCTTGGGCCTACCTATGAGACCCCCGCTGAGATAAGGATGATGCGACGGATCGGTGGTTCCGCGATCGGAATGTCGACCGTACTGGAAGTTCAGATGGCGCGGACCCTAGGGCTGGAGGTGATGGGGATAGCACTCATCACGAATCTGGCGGTTCCGGGGAGCGGGCACAAGACGACCCACAAGGAAGTTCTGGCAGCGGGAAGAGCCGGCGGTGAGAAGCTCTATCGCCTCGTGTCGGGGGTTGCCCAGCGGCTGTAGTCGTTGGTAGGGTTGCCCCGCGGCCTCAGTCGCTGGTAGGGGTTGCCCCGCGGCCTCAGTCGTGTCATGATAGATGCACGATGGACTGATCGCCTGTTGCTCCGGAGAATTACACCAGACACAGGAGAATCGAGAGATGGACCAGGTCTCATGGCTCAAGCGCCGCAAGCCGCGCATCAAGGATGCCAAGAAGCTGGATGTGCCCGATGGCCTCTGGAAGAAATGTGACGGCTGTGGGGAGATCCTCTACCACAAGGAGCTTGAGAAGAACCTGTGGACGTGCGGCAAGTGTGGGCATCACTTCCGTATCTCGGCCGACAAGTACACGAACGTGCTCGTGGACTCGGGCAGCTATGTAGAGCTGCTGACCGGTCTCGAGTCGATAGACCCTCTTGGCTTCGTGGATTCGAAGAAGTATGTCGATCGTATAGCGGCGGCCAAGAAGAAGACAGGACGCAACTCTGCTGTTCTGACAGGCAGCGCTCGCGTCGGTGGCCACTTGGTCATGCTCGCTGTCCTTGACTTCGGATTCCTCGGAGGGAGCATGGGATCCGTCATGGGTGAGAAGATAGCGCGGCTTACCAGAATGGCGGTGGAGGAGCGTGTCCCCGTGATCACGCTTTCCAGTACGGGCGGAGCGAGAATGCAGGAGGGTATTCTCTCACTCATGCAGATGGCCAAGACGAGCGCCATGCTTGCCAGACTCCACGAAGAGGGACTCCCGCACATTGCCATTCAGGCTCACCCTACGACCGGCGGAGTTACCGCCAGCTTCGCGTCTCTCGGTGACGTCATCATTGCGGAGCCGGGTGCTCTCATCGGATTTGCCGGGCCACGCGTCATACAGCAGACCATCAAGCAGGACCTTCCCGATGGCTTCCAGCGCTCCGAATTTCTGCTGGAGCACGGGATGGTAGATATGATCGTTCACCGCAAGGAATTGAAGAGCGTCATCGTGCGGATTCTCGATTTTTTCTTCGACGACGCACGGGATCGGGCGGAGGACACGCTTGAGCAGGCGCGGAAGCAAGGTCTTTGATTCCTACCGATCGTGCCTGGACTGGCTCTTCACTCGGCGACGATTCGTAATGAAGCCGGGACTCGAGAGGGTTCAGTTCCTGCTCGAGACCGTTGGAAACCCCCACAAATGCTTTCGGATCGTCCAGGTTGCCGGAACAAACGGCAAAGGGTCGACGTCGACCATGATCGCGTCGATTCTGGTGGAGCACGGGTTGAGGACCGGTCTCTTTACTTCTCCTCACGTGGTCGATTTCACCGAACGCTTCGTTGTGGGCGACTCTCGCGTGGCTCCTGATCGGATCGTGTCGATCATCGAACTCCTCAAGCCCGGGGCCGACAAGATCGAGGCTACGTTCTTCGAGATCGCGACGGCCGCTGCGACCGTGCTTTTTGCAGAGGAAAATGTTGATGTCGCCGTGGTCGAGGTCGGCATGGGAGGCGCCATGGATGCCACAAGCGCACTAGATTCCGCGTTGTCGGTAATCACAAGCGTTGCAGTGGATCACACCGATATTCTGGGTAACACCGTGACGGAGATCGCGAGTAAGAAGGCCGGGATAATCAGAACGGGTGGTGTGGTGGTGTCGGGTGCAACAGGGAGTGCTCTGGGCGTCGTGCGCGATGTGGCGGCCACACGCGGGGCGCGGTCTGTCTCGGTTGCGGAAGACGCGAAGATCGATCGCGTGTCTATCATCTCGACCGGCAGCATCTTCGATCTCAGCTACGATGAGGCCGTCTACGAAGGACTGTCCATCTCACTCCTTGGGCGTCACCAGGTTGCCAACGCTGCTTGTGCGGCCGTTGTCGCGCATGAGCTCTCGCGCGAGGGCATGCTCGATCTTTCGGAGCCGTCACTCAGGCGCGGCTTTGCAGAGGCGGGATGCGTGGGTAGAATGCAGATACTCGACCGGCGACCAACGGTCGTGGCGGATGTGGCGCACAATCCTGACGCGGCGAGTGTGCTGGCGGCGGCCGTGCGGGAGGTCTTCGAATACGACTCGGTGATAGTTGTTCTGGGTGTGATGGCCGACAAGGATCTTGAGGGCATCATGAGTGCGATCTCGGAAGTGGCGGAACTTGTCATACTGACACGGCCGTCAAGTGTGAGAGCCGCAGACCCCGCTGAACTGGCGAAGATCGCCGAGAAGCACCGACTGGAGTACGAAATAGTCGACTCGCCGGGCGCCGCCGTGGCCAGAGCGTTGTCCTTGGCCCGCGAAGCGGACCTTGTCTTGATCACCGGTTCCCACTACACTGTTGGCGATGCCATGATAAGCCTTGGGATAGGGGATTCCCTCTGAGGTTGAAGGACGCGGGAGGTGCAGATGGCCGAGGTCATCATCAAGGATGTCAGAAAGGTCTTCGACGGCGACGTGGTTGCCGTCACCGACATGAATCTCACTGTAGAAGATCGCGAGTTTGTTGTGCTGGTCGGCCCTTCCGGGTGCGGTAAGTCGACGCTTCTCAGAATGGTGGCGGGACTGGAGGATGTGACGGAGGGTGAGATCTTCATCGACGGCCGTCTTGTGAACGATGTTCCCCCCAAGGACCGTGACATTGCTATGGTCTTTCAGAACTACGCTCTCTACCCACATATGTCGGTCTACGAGAACATGGCTTTCGGGCTTCGTCTCAGGAAGTATCCGAAGCAAGAGATCGATCAGCGTGTCCGTGATGCGGCCGACATACTTGGCATAGAGAAGCTTCTGGACAGACGACCAAAGGCGCTCTCTGGGGGGCAGAGGCAGCGCGTGGCCGTGGGAAGGGCCATCGTCCGCAAACCGAGGGTATTCCTCTTCGACGAACCGCTGTCCAACCTTGATGCCAAGCTGCGTGTTCAGATGAGAACGGAGATCAGCAAGCTCCACGAGCGTCTCAATGCCACGATGATCTACGTGACGCACGATCAGGTCGAGGCTATGACCATGGGTACACGCATCATGGTCATGAAGGATGGGCTGTCGCAGCAGGTAGCTGACCCTCTTACGATTTACCATGGACCTGTCAACCGGTTTGTGGCTGGTTTCATAGGCAGCCCCGCCATGAATTTCATCGAAGGAGCGCTGAAGAAGGAGTCAGGGGGATTCAGCTTCGAATCACAGGAGCTGTCTGCGCGGTTTCCCGACTCCGTAGCGGAGAGAATTCTGAAGGACAGTTCAGGAGACGTGATTCTTGGCATTCGTCCTGAGGACATCTATGAGACCGGTACATCGGTCCGGCTCGAGTCCACGGCTTCTATCAGCGTACACGTTGAGGTCGTTGAACCCATGGGGAACGAGATATTCCTTTACGTCAGCCTCGGTGGCAGTGACATGGTGGCAAGGATCGATGTGAGGACGCCTCCGGCAGTTAATTCAGACATCGATCTTCTGGTCGATCTCACCGGTACTCACCTGTTCGACAAGGAGACCGGCGTGTCGCTCCTGCTTGGTGATCAAGGCCAGGCACGGTGAGTTACTACCTCGGCATTGACATAGGCGGCACGAATGTCAAGGTCGCGGTAGTCGCGGACGACGGCAGTGTGAAGGCGTTAGCAAAACGCTGGTGGTCGGGCGGCGAACCAAGCGAGCTTGTCTCCGTCGCGACCGAGCTTGCAGACGTCGTCGTTTCCGAAGTCACCGAAGCTCCGGTTGCCTGCGGTGTCGGTTGCGCGGGGATTGTCGTTCACGGGCTCGGAGTAGTTCGCCGGTCACCGAATCTTCCGACATGGCATGACGTCAGACTTGCCGAGATGCTGGGTGAGCGGATAGCACTGCCGCTTGTCATAGACAACGACGCGAACGCGGCTGCCTATGCCGAATATCTGGTCGGGGCCGCGCGCGACGCGACGAGCGCCGTCGTCATCACACTCGGCACTGGGATGGGTGCCGGCATCATACTCAATGACTCGGTCTATCGCGGCAATCAAGGGTTCGCCGGCGAGATAGGACACACGACGGTGGATCTGTCGGGCCGGACACCGTGTGCCTGCGGAGCCTCCGGGTGTCTGGAATCGCTCGTCAATGCAGAGTCGCTCGTCAATCGCGCTCTTTCTCTCATAGAGAGAGGCGCGTCCAGTTTGCTCGACGCGAGCGCCGGAGTTCTTACCGCTCAGAAAATAGGGGCCGCCGCTGCTGAGGGCGACGAGGTTGCTCTTGCAGCGGTTGAGGGGCTCGGACGGGCCCTCGGTGTGGGGCTTGCCAACATCACCGCCATGCTCGATCCGGAAATCATCGTGATCGGCGGAGGTGTGGCCGAGGTCGGCCGACCACTTCTGGACACCGCGAGCGACGAACTGATCAAGCGTACTCTGCGATGCCGGGAAGAGCTGCCTCGAGTTGTTCCAGCTGCGCTGGGACCAGCAGCCGGTGTGGCGGGTGCCGCGCTGCTCGCCCGCGACAAATTCCTTCGGTAGCAGTCTCACGCGCCTCACTGAACGGCGAGCACAGTCTCATGCGACTTACCAGAACGATTCTTCTCTTCCTGACACTCTTTGCATCCGGAGCCTTCGGGCAGGGGGGTGAGCCGGTCGTGCCGGCCTCCTCCGCCGGCCAGGACGGCTTTTTCATAACTGCCGACAGTGTTGAAGGTGGTGAGGGGGTGGCAGGGCACTGGATTCGGCTGGAGAACAACGTCACCATAACGCGCGAAGAGGGATCGATCGTCGGGGATCGAGGATTCTATCACCAGGATAAGAGGGTGGCCATCATCTTCGGGAACGTCCACGGCATGGATCGTGGCGCCCGCGTGGTATGTGACACGCTGAAGTACTTCCGGGATCAGGATCTGATCGTGCTCATAGGCAACGCTTCGTATGCCGACACGTCCGGTATCCTGACCGCAGATAGAATGGAAATGTACCGTCGCGAGGGGATAGCCGTATCGAACGGATCCTGTGTGGCGACCGCTGAAAACGGCAAATCGCGACTTACAGCTGGTCGCTTCATCTACGATTTCGAGCGGCATGAGATCAGAGCATCCCGGGAGCCCCTTCTCACCACATACGACGATGATGGGGAGGTCGAGGCGGAACTCTCGGCCGACGTCATAGAGCTCTATCCCGACAGCGACACAGTGCGCGCACTGGGAGAAGCGGTCGTGGGTCGGGAGGATGTGACAGGGAGTGCGCGTGTTATCGTCATCTCTGGTGTGGACGACAGCGTTGTGCTGATTGGAGAGCCCAGTGTGCAACGGGAGTCCGACCGCCTTTCCGGAGAGCTCATCAGGATCTTCAGTGCTAATGGAGACATATCGCGTGTCATTGCGACCACGCAGGCGCGGGTGGACTACACGACAGACCGTGAAGACGAGGTCGAGTTCGGCCACGTGTCCGGCGACACCCTGACGATGTTTTTCGCCGACGGCGAGGCGAGCCTCACGACGATGCGCGGGCGCGCTGAGAGCGAGCACACCATTGGATCGCTGGGCGAGCGCAACCTCATCGCTGCTCCTGCTGCGGACATCCTGTTTTCGGAGGGGAAGGTGTCGCGGGCGACGTTCAGAAGAGGAGCGGCCGGTTCGTACTGGCTCGTCGATGAGGAAGACGCATCCGGCGCCGAGGGTCAGGAGACCGACGGTTCTGGAGTCGAAGGCGAGGCAGCGGCGGCTGATTCAGTCACGGTGAGCGAGGTGAAGTACAGTGGTGATAGGATCGACTACTACGTACGCAGGAATCGTATAGTCCTGACTGGCGCGGCTCACGCGGAGTACGACGGGACCGTGCTGGACGCAGCTCTCGTGTCGTTCGACCCGGAAAGCGAGGTGCTTTCTGCTGAGGGAGAACCGGATCTGCGGGAGAAGTCGGACCGGCTTGTCGGCGCGGGCCTGTCGTATGACATGGTTCGGAAGAAGGGTGTTGTCAGCGACGCAGTCACCGTATTCGAAGACGGTCTCTACTACGGCGAACGCTTCATCCGCGAGGGCGACGGGACACTGAGGGCAAAGCACGGGGTCTACACGACGTGTTCGGCCGCGGACCCGCACTTCAGAATTGTCTCCCACAAGATGAAGGTCTATCTCAACGACAAGGTCATTGCAAAGCCCGTGATCCTCTACATCGGAGAGATCCCCGTCTTCGCGTTGCCCTTCTATGTTTTTCCTATCCGAAGGGAACGGCACTCGGGTTTTCTGATTCCTCAGATCGAGGTCGGGCTTTCGGAAAACAAGGGGCGTTTCGTCAGAAACTTTGGCTACTACTGGGCGCCTAGCGACTACTGGGATCTGTCGGGCTGGGGCGACTACTACGAACAGACGAAGTGGATCCTGAACGTGGAGGCCCGCTACAAGATCCGGTACTCTCTGTCCGGCTCCGTGAGATCCTCGTTCATGCAGGAGCTGCTCATCGACAAGCGGAGATGGGACCTCAGGATGGACCATCGTCAGGAGATGGGACGGCACTGGACGGCTGGGATCTCTGGCGATTTCAGGAGCGACGAATTCTACGCCGACGATGCCAACCAGTCCATCCAGGAGAGCGTGAACAGAAGCCTGCACTCCCAGCTCTGGGTGCGGGGGCGCTGGAGCAGTTTCTCAACGGGTATCACGCTGGACCGCCGGGAGCAGCTGGACGAGGGAATCGTATCTGAACTTCTTCCCAAGATCGAACTCACGGTTTCCCAGCGACCGTTGGTGGAGGCTGAGACCGGGGACAGCGAAGTCAAGGAATGGCTGAGCCGCGTCTCTTACAGCTGGAAGGCCGTAGCCGTGAATGACAGGGATCGATCGGCGGATGAGACCGACATCAAGCAGGGCATCGGTATAAGCGGCGGACTGCGGGGGTCGAGCAAGATGATGGGCTGGTTGAGCATCTCTCCTCGCTTCAACGCGCAGCAGAATTGGTACGATCGTGACAGGGAGGGTAACCGCTTCCCATCGCGGTTCACTTATGATGCGAGTGTGTCTGCCCGCACGACCATCTACGGGACTTTCTTCCCGGAGATGGGACCATTGCAGGGTGTCCGGCACGTTATCGAGCCGTCCCTCTCGTACACATGGAAACCGGAGCTGTCGCAGTACTTCGATGAGAGCGGAAGCGATCGTTTCTACAGTTTCTCCGGATTTGGTGCGACTCCGCGTTCGAGGGAATCCGTCGGGGTGTCTCTTGTAAACAAGATACAGCTCAAGCTGCGTGAGGGAGACAAGACGCGCAAGATCGATGATCTCTTCCGGTTCACGATGTCCAGCTCGTACGATTTTGAGAAGGATGATCTGCGCTGGGCAGATGTGACTTCTCGTATGGATCTCAAGCCTTGGCGTGCGTCGTCGGTAAGACTCAACATGCGGCATGATGCCTACGACTGGGAGATGGAGCGCGCAGATCTCACAGTAACGCTGAACCTCACCGGACAGCGTCCCGTAATGCCTGACGAATCTTGGGAAGACCGTATTGCGGGCGGAGCTGGTTCTCCCGCCGATGAGCTCAGACGGGAACTCGCACAGCGGTCGATGAGCGACAGGATCGGGGCAAAACCATGGGACGCGTCAACGACCTTCCGCTACTCGCGTGGGAGCGATCCCACAGACGCCACATACTGGCTTGATCTGAATCTTGCGTTCTCGCTGACTGCCAACTGGCGTGTGAACTACAAGATCCACTACGATCTCTCGGGCTCGGAGGTAGCGAGCCAGGAGTATGCTGTCTATCGTGATATGCATTGCTGGGAGGCGCGCTTCGTGTCGCGCTACTACAACGATGAGTGGGAGAGCTACTTTCGCATCAGCATCAAAGCCCTGCCCGAGATTCAGGGGGAGGCTGGAAGCAAGCATCTGAACAGGACTATTAGATAGACAAGTAGAGGTGAGGGCGTTCAGAGAGGTCCCGGCAAGACTATGGTGCAATAGAGACAGCTATGACACAGCCAAGGCGTCACCGTTGAGATGAGCTGGTTTTGCCAGTTTTAGGGGCAATTGCTATTGACAAGAATTGGGGTCTGGTGTAGCTTGTCCAAAAAGTTGGGGTGTTAGCGAATCGACGATGTCAAGATTGACAGGCCGCAGAAAGGGAGCAGAGATGAACAAGGCAGAGCTGATCGAGAAGCTGGCAAGTAGGAATGGGCTTTCGAACAAGGCCGCCAAGGACATTCTGGACTCGTTGTTCGGCATCACCGAGGGGATCATCTCCGAAGAGCTCAAGGGTCATGGCAAGATACAGATCACGGGCTTCGGTACCTTCAGTGCCGACCATCGCGATGCAAGGGACTGGAGAATCCCAGGAACTGATAGGACGAAGCACGTCGAGGCTCACTACTATCCGAAGTTCAAGGCCGGCAAGTCGCTGAAGGATCATGTGAAGTAGTTTCCGGCGGACGGTAGGGTATTCGGGGCAGGGGGTTCATGCGACCCCCTGCCTCTTTTTATGACCATGCTGCGGTTCGCCGACCGGGAATGGCATTGACAGCAATGCTTGGGATGGAGCAGGATGGGCTCTGTGGCAAACTCGGTGCTGGAGCGTGGATCTGGAGGTTGCGATGGGCGAGTTCACAAGTCTGGTAGACCTTTTGGTAGCGCTTCTGAGGCTATTCGGTCTCGAGCAGAGCGCCATCCTTCCTGCGATTGCACTTGTCATCCTATTCTTCATCATAGCTGTGCCGGTCGGACTCCTCTCTCACAGCAAGCGGGTGACGACTGGAAAGGTTGGGATGATCGATGAGGAAGGTGAGGCAATCACAGATCTTGCGCCCGGCGGCAAGGTCTATGTCCACAGTGAATATTGGAACGCAGTGGCTCGAACGCAGATAGCAAAGGGAACCAGAATCAGAGTCATCGCTGTTGACGGGATGACTCTGTCGGTAGAGCAACTCTCATAAGGGGGTGACGCATGAGTGGAATAATCGTACTTGTGCTTGTTGTGCTTGTCATTTTCTCGAAGGCAATCTACGTCCTTCGCGAGTACGAGCGTGGTGTCATTTTTCGATTGGGGCGTCTCGTGGGGGCGCGGGGTCCCGGATTCATCCTGGTTATCCCGTTTATCGACCGCCTGGTGCGTGTCGGCCTGAGGATCATCGCCATGGATGTTCCTTCGCAGGATGTTATCACAAAAGACAACATCTCGGTGAAGGTCAACGCGGTGGTCTACTACAGGGTCTTCGATGCGAGTAAGGCCATCGTCGAAGTTCAGGACTACCACTACGCCACGTCGCAGTTGGCTCAGACGACGCTCAGAAGCGTCTTGGGTTCGGCTGAACTGGACGAACTGCTTTCCGCTCGCGAGAAGATCAATGTTGAACTCCAGTCGATTCTCGACAAACAGACCGATGTCTGGGGTATCAAGGTCTCTGCCGTTGAGGTCAAGCATGTCGATCTTCCTGAGACGATGCAGCGGGCGATTGCCAGACAGGCTGAGGCCGAGAGAGAACGCCGGGCGAAGATCATTCATGCCGAGGGCGAGCTTCAGGCGTCAACGAAATTGTCGGAAGCCGCGGGGGTTCTTGCCTCGGAGCCGATGTCGCTGCAGCTAAGATTCCTGCAGACCCTGAGCGAGATCTCAGTTGAGAAGAACTCGACGATAATATTCCCCGTTCCGATCGACCTGATTCAGCACTTCGTCAGCAAGACCGAAAAGAGCGGCGGATGATATTTGAAGGTGGCTCCCGTCTCTGGAGCCTGGAGTCGGCCGACCCCGCGGTTGTTGAGGAGATCGTGAGGTCGACCGGTATATCAAGGACCACTGCACATGTGCTCGCGTCGCGTGGTTTCAAGACGGGCGCTGCTGCCGTGCGGCTTCTGAATCCCGGTGTTGGATCGCTTCCCGATGCACATCTTCTGCCTGATGTGGACCGTGTTGTGGAGCGCGTCGGGCGCGCTCTCGATACGGGAGAGCGCATCGTTGTGCACGGGCACGACGATGCCGACGGTGTCACGGCGGCCGTGATCATGGTTGATGTACTGCTCGGACTCGGGGCAACTGTCGAAGCCTACATTCCGGACAGGCGGACTGAGGGGCACGGACTCAATAGAGTCGAGCTGGACGGTTTCGCAGCGAGAGGGGTGACTCTCATCCTCACGGTCGACTCCTGCGTCAGCGACCGTGAGGACATTGCCTATGGAAACAGTCTGGGCATCGACACGATAGTGACGGATCATCACGAGATACCCCCGGAGCTTCCGCAGGCTGTGGCGATCGTGAATGCGAAGCTTCCGGGTATCGACTACCCGTACCGCCATCTTGCCGGAGTAGGTGTTGCGTGGCGGGTCTCAGAGCTTCTCCTGGAGAGGTTGTCGGGGAGGAGTAGGGGTGATGGGACGGTGTGGTGTAGTTCCGCGTGGGACGATGAGGCGCTTGCGCTGGTCGCGATCGGTTCCATCGCAGATCGCGTGCCGCTCACGGGTGACAACAGGGACATGGTGGTCGATGGGCTGAAGGCGGTGGCGCGGAGTGAGCGCCCGGGACTCAAGGCCCTCCTGGCGGAGACCGGCCTTGCCGGAGGCGAGGTGACCCACGATGATGTCCGGGAGTTCCTGGGACCGATCTTTGGCCGCGTATCGGATGGCAAGGGTGGAAACGCTGCGTATGATCTCTTGGTTGCGGACTACGAGGAGGCCGAGAAGATCGCTCGCGAGCTGGCTCTTGATAGGAAGAAGTGGCAGCAGTCGGCAGCGGCTGCCTGGAAGAAGGTGAAGGTGCTCGCCGAGAAAGATCTCAGCCTCGTGCTCATGGTCGAGACCGACATCCCGATCGCGGTGATGGGTGCGGTGGCCTCGCGCCTTGCGGAGCAGAGCGGGAGGCCAGTCATTGTCATTAGAAGGAAGAACGGTGACGCTACTGCCGAGGCAAGAGGTCCTGCAGGGTACAACATCGTCGAAGCGTTCCAATCGATGTCCGAACTGTTCCTGAACTACGGTGGGCACCCGCGGGCTGCTGGATTCTCGATCCTGAGCGCAAATATCCCTCTCTTTCGCGAGCGAATGCTCGAGTATGTGGCAGCGAACCCTTCTGTGCCTGTTCCGAGGCAGATCGACGCGGAGCTTGGATTCGCCGCTATAACTTGCAGCATCGCCGAAGAGATGAATGCACTCGGTCCATTCGGCCAGAATTGGTCCCGGCCCGTTCTCCTGGCCAGAGGGGTCACGGATGATGTCGCAGTGGCAGCGCGGCAGGCCGGCATAAGATTCAGCACACCGGTGCCACGCATGAAACAGCCGGTCAATCTCATCTACCGGCTTCGCCAGTCGGACGGGATAGCATTTGTCAGCATTCTGGGCCCGATCGTGGCCCGCGAGGGTGATTCAGGAGACGTCCGGAAGGGAAACATGCTTGCAGGTGATGGCCGATGATTCCCTGCAGCGATTCCCAGACTCCGGGCAGCGCGGTCGACAGTAGGGGGCGGGCTGCCTCCGACGATGTCGGGAGCCTCTACATCGTGGCGACACCGCTCGGAAATCTCGGAGACATTACGTTCCGGGCGATCGAAATTCTTCGCGATGTCGATGTGATTGCCACGGAGGACTCGCGACGTACCAGGAAGCTCCTTTCGCACTATGATATCAAGAGCAGGCTTGTCACGTACCACGAGCACAACGAGGCTCGTGCGGCTCGCGCCATCGTGGCGAGGATTCTGGACGGCGAGAGTGTTGCGCTTGTGACCGACGCGGGTACACCGCTTGTTTCGGATCCAGGGTTTCGCCTGGTAGTGGCCTGTGTGGACGCCGACATCGATGTCGTGCCGGTTCCAGGGCCATCTGCGCTCATCACGGCGCTGTGTGCATCAGGATTGCCGCCGCACCCGTTCTACTTCGCAGGCTTCCTGCCGAGGAAATCCACCGCGAGGAAGAAGCGGATTGCTGCCCTGTCCGGCCTTCCCTGCACGCTCCTGTTCTACGAATCACCGCACCGCGTTGCATCGTGCATCAGGGATATGGCCGATGAGCTTGGGGACCGTCCCGCTGTCATTGCGCGAGAGCTCACCAAGGTCCATGAGGAGTTCCTGCGGGGGCATCTGCCAGCGCTTGCCGAGCTTGTTGAGGGAAGAACTCTCAAGGGTGAGATCGTGATCATTGTGTCGGGGTCAGGTCGCGGCGACAGCCGGCCCGAAGGTCCCGATAGTGCCGTTGCCACGGCGTTTCCAGAAATGCCCTAGCATGTTGACACCTGTGATTCCCGAGTGCTAGACTGCGTTGTTCACGCAGTGCCGTACGACGAACTCGCACGGAGCGCCGAGATACCAATGACGAACAGTGTGAAGAGCAAAGCGCGAGAACTTCTCAACCCTGCTGTAAACTTCGTTGCCGAACTGGGGATTTCACCTACGACCATCACGGTCACGGGACTCATCCTCTCCGGTGCGTCGGGGTGGGCGCTGGCGGTTGGGCGTTTCTTGACTGCGGGGATTCTGCTTATTCTCGCCGGTGCCTGCGACATGATCGATGGTGCTGCCGCCAGGGCCGCTAATCGGGAGACGCAATCGGGTGCTTTCCTGGACTCTACGGTAGACAGGTACTCGGAGATGGTTGTGCTCCTCGGGGCCCTGGTTTACTATTTGACCAGATCATCGGCGGCGCCCGAGTCCCTGACTGCGGTTCTCATATTTCTGGCGCTCGGTGGATCATTGCTCGTGAGCTACACCCGAGCCAGGGCTGAAGCGATCGGGATTGGCTGCGAGGTGGGAATTGCGGAGCGTCCGGAGCGGCTTGTCATTCTGATCATCGGTGCGCTTCTTGGTCCGGCTGCTTTCAGGGTGGCAATATGGATTCTTGCGATAGTCTCACAAATCACGGCGATTCAGAGAGTCCGGCACGTTGTTCAAGGGACAAGGTCATGAGTACGGACTCAAACACAGTCACATACCGGGGGTAACCTTCGATGGGCAAGAAGAAGGTACGGGTTGCGATCATCGGCGTTGGGAATTGCTCGTCGTCGCTCGTTCAGGGTGTGGAGTTCTACAAGAACGCGGGTGACAAGGAGTTCGTTCCCGGACTCATGCATGTCAATCTCGGTGGATACCACATCAGCGACATCGAGTTCTCGGCGGCGATCGACATCGACAAGAATAAAGTTGGGAAGGATCTGTCCGAGGCCATTTTCACGAAGCCCAATAACACAATCAAGTTCAGCGATGTGCCGAAGCTGGGTGTGAAGGTTGCCAGGGGTATGACACATGACGGACTCGGGAAGTACCTTTCGGAGATCATTGAGAAGGCGCCCGGTCCGACGGATGACATCGTGGGGCTTCTCAAGGATACCAAGACGGATGTCGTGCTCAGCTTTCTCCCGGTCGGGAGCGAAGAGGCCACGAAGTGGTATGTCGAGCAGATCCTCGAGGCCGGCTGCGGGTTCGTGAACGGGATTCCCGTCTTCATCGCACGCGAACGCTACTGGCAGCAGCGCTTCGAGAAGAGGGGGCTGCCGGTGATGGGGGATGATGTCAAGTCGCAGGTCGGCGCCACTATCGTCCATCGTGTGCTGACCACGCTTTTCAGAGAACGTGGCGTTCGTCTCGAACGGACGAGTCAGCTCAATGTTGGTGGGAACACCGATTTCCTCAATATGCTTGAACGTTCCAGACTGGAATCGAAAAAGATATCGAAGACCAACGCGGTAACGTCTCAGCTTGACTACGATATCGGGGCGGCCAATGTTCACATCGGCCCCTCGGACTACATCGAGTGGCTCTCTGACCGCAAGTGGGCGTACATCCGGATGGAGGGGCGCACGTTCGGTGATGTGCCGCTCAATGCTGAACTCAAGCTTGAGGTCTGGGACTCGCCGAACTCGGCAGGCGTCATGATCGACGCCATCCGGTGCATGAAGCTCGCGCTTGACAATGGTCTCTCGGGCGCTATTGATGCACCGTCATCATACTTCTTCAAGTCGCCGCCCAAGCAGTTCACCGACTACGAAGCGCGGACAAAGACTGAAGCGTACATCGTCAAGTATGGACAGAAGGCTCAGAAGGCGACGAGCAAGTAGTGGGCAGGTGGGCGCGGCCGATTGGACTGTGGCTGCGTGTGGAGTCGCGGGGTGGATTTGCGGTCGTGTGCGGCCCCTCAATTTTACATGGGCCGGGGCCACCCCCTGGTTTTACCCCTCCCCGACCGCCCCGCCCATGGCGGGGGGATGGCGGGGGGCTCCTTTGGTC
>JAUVLP010000170.1 GCA_030600655.1 Candidatus Eiseniibacteriota bacterium | reverse complement strand
TGCGCATTCTGTCAGGAAGGCTAGGCAGGAACTTCGACGGCGAACTCCGGCCGCTGCTCAGCACAGTCCCTCCCTCGGAGGTCTTCATCATCCATAGATGATGCAAGGGTGGGCAGTCGAGGGTGATTCAGCGCTGGAGGAATTGACCCGATGAGGACATTCTAGGCACCCTGGCTTGTGTCCTCGGCGCGCAGCGTACTCCGTCTTCTCACCACGGCGTCTGTATGCCAGTCCGGCTACGCCCTCCTCTTGGTAGCGCCGGTGCACGCGTCTGGTATGACGATAGCTGATCCTCAGTACTACAGCGGCTTCTCTCAAGGTCATGGTTCCTATGCTGACCTCGCCAAGAACCCTGGCCCTGTGCGCCTCTTCTTGACTCAAAATGATGTCCCTTCTCATGTGCACCCCTCCTTAGGGCGCATTATACCACCGAAGCCGGAGAGGACATTTTAGCTTTGCAGTTAGAGAGGACATTTGTGCTTAGCTTACACAGCCGCCATCGCCTGACTTGACCACGACGCGCATTGGGCATATAGTTGAGTGCGAACATTGACCGTACGTTCAACCGCGTACGGTCAATGAGTTAGCTGAGGCCCGCTCCGGGAGGGGACTGCTGCGTACGGAACCGGAGGTACTGACAACCATTAGTAGTGAAGGTGCGCCCCTTGGTGCAGAGGCTCCGCACGTCGAGCGTTCAAAGATCCAGAACGCAGCTCTGATATTCGTGCTGGGAAGCGTGGCCATTATCGGTGTTACGCTGGCAGTGACGACGGGGGAGGAAACCTGGCACGGCGTGGCGCGATTCGGCGTATGGGCACTGGCACTTCTTCTTGTCCTGGAGTTTCTGCGAATATCTCTCGAGGGACTCGGACTTCTCATTCTTGTCAATGGTACTCAGGACAAGAAGATCACGCTCACTGAAGCGCTCGAACTCACGCTGGAAGGCTACTTCATCAGCCAGCTGATCCCTATCAGTGCAGCCGGTGTCCCATATCAGTCATTCCTTCTTACCAGGAAAGGAGTGAGGGCCGGGTGGGCTACCGCCCTCGTCCTGGTGAAGGGGTTCATTCCCTCGGTGTTCTTCTTCTTCGTGCTCCTGGGCACGATCATTATGGCGGTTCTAGGATGGAAGGGGTCAGCCGCATCTTTCACATTTCTCAAAGTCGTCGGGCCGCTCTCGGCACTCCCGATATGCTTCGTGGTCTCTGTTCTTGTTATCATGCTTAGATTTCCAGAGCTCTTCGACCGGCTCATCGACAGCATCGCAGCGATCCTTGCCAGATGTCTCAGGGGAAGGGCGGCCGATAGGGTGGAGCGACTTCGGATAGAGATGGAGAACGAGTCTCACATTTTCCGGGAGGCGCTCTCGACTCTCGGCCGACGGAAACGCTGGGTGCTGGCGCGGGGTGCTATCTTTGTTGTGCTGGCGTACATCGCGGAGTTCATGATCGGACTCACGATCCTCCGGGGGTTTGGCTACCGCGGTCCCACCATGGGACCGGTCATCCTCCAGTGCCTTCTGAAACCAATTCTGAATGCGTCGCCGACACCAGGATCTGTGGCTATTGGTGAGGGTGGGTACATTGGATTCTTCGCCGCCTATCTTCCTTCGCACTTCATTGGGATCGCGCTTGTCATGTGGCGGACTGTTCTCTACTTCCTCCCGATGTCTGTGGGAGGACTGCTGGTTGCGAAGCGGATCCGATTCGCTGGGCGAGGTAGGACTGGATCCGGTCCCGGCGACACCCCGGAGTAGCCAGAAACACCTTGACCATCTCACAATTCCTACCGTATAGTCCAATTACTGTCAGCGGGAGATTGCAGTCGCCAGTGTAACTATGTGCGCCTGCACGGAGGTTGCCTGATCTCGCTTGTCGCTCAAGTAAGCCTTCCCGGCCGAAGACCATTTTCGGCTTCAGGATGCCGGGCTAAGCAGCCAGGATAATCCTATAGAGGACCCAAGCGCGGTTCTGAAGGCCTCCCTGCGGGGCGCACACCCTCGTTGATATGGTACAGAGTTCCTATGAAATAAGATCCGGCCTCGGCGGAACCGATAGAACCCTCCAAGCGGTCGGGGGTCTCTTCTCCAAGGAGAAGATAGCCAGATCGACCGAACTTCTGGTAAGGGTAATCCGGCCTGCTTCCGGCGACAGGATCCTCGACTACGGGTGCGGCTATGGCGCTGTTGGCATCGCCTTGGCTGACTTGGCGCCGGACCTCGAAATCCAGATGGTCGATCTTGACATCCGCGCAGTTCGTCTGGCACAGCACAACGTCCGGTCTAACGTGGTGGAAAATACGACCGTCGTCCTCGATCATACTCTCAGCCGCTTCCGAAACGGGCAGTTCAATATCATTGCTCTCAATCCTCCGATCGAAGACGGAACCGAGACGATCTTTGAGATGATCGAGCGGGTGCAATCGAAGATGCGGCACGGTGGCAGCTTCTTCCTCGTGGCAAAAGTGCGCAAGGGTGCCAAGAGCTACATGCGCAAACTCACTGAAACGATAGGTCCTGCCAAGGTTGTGATGCGTAGTGGCGGCTATTGGGTGATGCGCGCGGAGCGAAGCGCCATCTGTTCCCCTGAAGCGGTGGATCTTTCCCACTACGAGCACACCATAGAGACAGAGCTTCGTGGACGGCGCTACAAATTCGAATCGTACAGTGGTATTTTCTCACGCAACAAGATTGACGACGGCACAAAGCTCTTGATTGAGACGCTCGACGTGCGACCGAGACACAGCGTGATCGATATCGGGTGTGGTTATGGGCCGATCGGCATTGCGGCGGCGCACGCCGCCTCGGTTGGCAGGATCGTGATGATCGATTGCAACGCGCGCGCGGTCGAGTATGCGGACATGAATATCCGAGCACACCACCTGCATCACGCTCGCAAGAACGGAAAGCCGCGTGTCGAGGCGATCCTCGGGGACCGATTTGACGCGGTCATCGGTGAGCGCTTCGACAGGGTCGTTTCGAACCCACCGTTCCACGCCGGGAACGATGTCCTCTTTCCTCTGGTTGATGAAGCCTACAAGCACCTGCGGATCCACGGCCGGCTTTACCTCGTACTCATGCGGTATGCGGGGCTCAGGCGGCACATGCAAAAGGTGTTCGGCAACTGCGACATAGCGGCCGATGACGGGAAATATGTAGTGCTTGTTTCGGAACGGACCATCTAGCCGAATTCACCCACAGAACCCCTCTTTTTGACCGTTGCCCCAGTGCTTCAAGGCGTGCTATCATCTCAGTTCTTGATCGTCGTAGGACTCATTCGCTGATTCGAGAGGGCGGGCGTGTCCTACCCAACCTGTCAGAGTAGGTGCACTTCACACGCAGTAGGAGGGAAAACGAATGGCCGAATCCGTTGCTGCCTTTATGGACATGATCAAGGCGAAGAACCCGGCGGAGCCTGAGTTCCACCAAGCAGTCCTCGAAGTGACGGAGTCACTCTGGCCCGTCCTCGAGA
>JAUVLP010000198.1 GCA_030600655.1 Candidatus Eiseniibacteriota bacterium | reverse complement strand
GTCCGACGTGTAGACGTAGTCGTCGATCGTAGTGGCGATCTGCTTGACCTTGAAGGGCGTCAGGAAGCCGTCGTTGATTCCCTCTTTGAGCGAGTACACGTACACTGGGTCCCCGAAGTAGGCGTAGGTGTCGACGTTGCTCGTGCGCTTCGGGGTCGCCGTCAGGCCCAGCTGCACGGCCGGCGAAAAGTACTCCATGATGCCACGCCAGTTGCTCTCGTCGTTCGCGCCGCCGCGGTGACACTCATCGATCACGATGAGGTCGAAGAAGTCGGGCGGGTAGTCGCCGAAGCTCGGCTTAGAGTTGCCGTCCTCGTCGTGCCCGCTCATGAATGTCTGGAAGATGGTGAAGAAGACGCTGCCGTTCTTGGGCACGCGGCCCTTCTTGCGAATCACATCCGGCGCGATCCGCACCAGAGCGTCCTCGGGAAACGCGCTGAATGCGTTGAAGGCCTGGTCGGCCAGAATGTTGCGGTCGGCGAGGAAGAGGATCCGGGGACGTCTGGTTGGCTCCTGCCCCTCTTCGAGCCCGTCGCGCCAATCAGTCAGATTCCAACGGCTGTGGAAGAGCTTCCATGCGATCTGGAAAGCTATCGCCGTCTTGCCGGTCCCTGTGGCTAGTGTCAGCAGGATGCGGTCCTGTCCCTGGGTGAGCGCATCCAAGGCCTTCGTGATCGCGTTGTGCTGGTAGTAGCGGGGCTGCCACTGCCCGCCATTGTCGTCGAAGGGGATGGCAGAGAAGCGGTGCCGCCAGAGACGTTCCTGAGCCTCGCTCTCGCCGAAAGTCGCGTCCCACAACTCGTCCGGCGTCGGGTAGCCGTCGACATCGCCCTCGTCGCCCGTCTGCATGTCCACGCGATAGATGCCGCGACCGTTGGTCGAGAATGCGAAGCGAGTGTGGAGTTTCTCAGCGTACTTCTTGGCTTGTCCGAGTCCCTCAGTGACGGGCGCGCTCTCACGCTTGGCCTCGATCACGGCGAGTGGGTGGTTCCGATAGATCAAGACATAGTCGGCAATGTCCCCCGGTGCCCGAACCCCATGCCCTTGGATACGCCCGTCGGTGATCTTGAGCTCGCGAGCGACGCGGCTACCGTCGACCACGCCCCACCCCGCAGCCTTGATGGCCGGATCGATCAGCTCTGCGCGTGTCTCGGCTTCATTCATTTGAGCACTTCCCAGTGACCGCCCTTGGCGGGGCCTACTCGTCGCAAGTGACCAGATTCCCGCAAGTTGTGGATGTTACGCTCAATCGAGCGCTCCGTCACATCAAGACGGGCGGCCAACTCGGGAATGGTAATCGAGGAATCCTGCCGAAGGATCTCCAAGATCCTCCCCGACGTTTTCCCCGACGCTTTTTCGGTTTTCCCCGACGCTTTCCCCGACGTCTCCGCCAACCCTGTCACCGAAGTGGGACTAACGGCTTCGGATAGAGCGAGGCGAAGGCTGAAAACGTCACCTTCGATCAATTCCGGATCGTGGCCGCAGTAGGTTTTGCAGTACTTGAACAGTCTGCGAACGCCGGATCCAAGTTCGTCGGCAAGGCCTATCTCCTTGAACACGCGGGCGATGACCGGGTTCTTCGGATAGGGCGAGAACAGGCTCGGGTCGATGGGACCGTGGCCGTGCGGCCGATTCGCGTTCTCTGTGAACAGTCGCCCACGCTCGATCACGAACTTCGCCGGGAATGCGTTACTATATTCACGATGGATCAGCAGGTTGCCCATGATCTCACGCAGGATATGGCTGCGCAAGCTGATCCGGTGGAGCCCTTCCTGGTAAAACGGGTCGCTAAGGTGCTTCTCGCCAAATGCGACCAGGCGGTCATAACTCTCCAGTAGGTTTGTCCGGATATCGTCGCGGTCGTCATAGCGGTCGGCATCGACCCGGCGCACGATGGCATCGGTCTTGTGGTGCGGTAGCACCGACAGGATGGTCGTGTCCTTGCCGAACAGCAGGATCGCCGCCAGCGTCATACCCTCGACATTGCGCTGGTAGTCGCGTTGAAACAGTCGCGCACTGGTCAGCAACTCATTATCATCCATAGCCGCCCAGGGATGATTCTTCGTGTTCATACCTACCATCCGACGCGCCCGGCCAATCAGCTCCGGCCGCAGGTCCGCCAGAGTAGCGTACGGATAGATCGTGTTCTCAGTATAGTGGCTCTGCTTGCGCACATAGAGTTGAGTCACAAGGTCATTGTTGTTTGTGATATCGAAATCGCCATCCTCGTTGCGGTCATAGATGCGGTTGGCGCAACGATGCACCTGCGAACTCGGAGGGACGGCAAGATGCAACAGTGTGAGGCCGTCGTGATCCACCGCCTGCAGGCTCAGATAACACGGCGGATTCAGTTTCTGCGGGTTGTTGATCGCCGTCGCGAACTCTTCCTTCATACGCACCACGCAATCCGGGTCAACTCCATGGACGGTCCCGTCATTCTTTACGCCCAGCAGGATATCGCCGCCATCCCGGTTCAGAAACGCACAAACCGTCTCGTAGAGATCACGACTCAACGCGCTCCGCGCCGTCTTGAACTCGACCGTCCGCGACTCACCCGCCGTAATCAGTTCCTGTATCCGTGGATTCATACCCCGGCCTCCGAAAACCTGTGCTCGCCGACCCTCGCGTCAGCGGTCAACTCGCCGGTGAAGGCCTTGTGGAGGATGGACTGCTTGAGCTCGGCGAGGATGGTGAGCTTCTGTCTGTGGATAGACTCGAGCCGCTCGGCCACGAGTGATTGCCTGGCGCGTTGAACCACACCCTCTCCACCTATGCAAAGAAGAGCGTCCTTATGGGGTCTCGAAGTCATCAGTCTTCTTGCTTGCTCATCGAGAATGGCCACGATTCGCTCCTGCTCGGGGAGTAGTGCTGTGATTGCGTGTCATTGCTGTCATC
>JAUVLP010000240.1 GCA_030600655.1 Candidatus Eiseniibacteriota bacterium | reverse complement strand
ATGAACTTGGTATCACTGCTATCCCTGCATACTCGCCACAGGCGAAGGGAAGAATCGAACGAAGCTTCGGCGTCCTTCAGGATCGCCTCATCGCTGAGCTCGAGTTCCACGGCATCACCAGCATCGATGACGCAAACCGATGGCTCGAGGAGGTCTTCATCGACCGCTACAACAAACGCTTCGTGAAGACGCCGGAGCAGAAGGGATCTGCCTTCTCAAGGGTCTCAAAGCGAGACCGATACCAAAGAATCGCCTTCGGATACCAAGCCACCGTCGCAAATGACAACAGCGTCAGACTCGGTGGACTCATCATAGACATACCACCGGGAAGACCTCGGAGGAGCTACGCAAAAGCAAAGGTCCTCATCAGGCAGCACCTCGACGGGGCATGGTCCGTCTGGTACCAGGGAAAACGCATAGCTTCTCATCCGCCAACAGAGCTCAGAGATTCCATCCGAACATGGAAACGGAGGCGGAAGGGCGACCCAAAGGGGGCAAAACACATGATCCAGGTCTACATGGCTTCAAGACCGGCTCCATAGACCCAGAGGACATTTATGCTCTGCTGTTAAGAGGACACTTTCGCTTTGCTACAACACCCAATTGGGGCCGATCGGACTGCGGCTTCGCTCGCACTGCTGCAGCGCCGGTTGCTCCTCCTGTCCAGATGGCAGGCGTGACTCGCCCCACGCCTACGGCCGCCCCCCAACCATCCTAGGCTCGCTCGCGGAACTGGCCGTGAACTCCATCTCCTCCACCGGAATGTTCGGCGTCACGACGGCCATGCGGTAGTACATGCCCGGGCCGACAGAGTGCCCCATGTTCGCGAGCGCGGGCACCGTGCCCAGCGCGTAGATGTCGCGGAGCGTCCGGTCGTTCACCTTAAACAAACCGCCCGAACCAGAAGGTCCGGGCGGTTCCTATTTGGTAGCGGGGACAGGATTTGAACCTGTGACCTTTGGGTTATGAGCCCAACGAGCTACCGGACTGCTCCACCCCGCATCATGTTCAACAACTATATATATAGCACGGAGATGTCTGGGGGTCAAGGCGTTTCGCGCACCTTTTCTTACCCCTCTTCCAGTGCCTCCACAAGCTCCTTCTCGATATCCGCCGGCTCGCCGAGCATGCCTGTTGCGCGGAAAAGCATGCGGGACTCCCTTCCATCGACCCAGAGGCTCACTCGATAGCTCGGCCAGTAGGTCCTGATACAGAGCCCGAGGATGAAGAGAGTAACGGAAATGTAGAGAGGCGTGACGCCCGGGTCGTGTCTGTAGGAAAGGACGCTGGCCTCGTACGGGTTCTCGAGCACCAGTGTCACACCTTCGATCTCGAGCGGCTCGCCGGCCGAAAGGTTGCCGATCTCAATGGGTTCTTCGGATGCGGCTTCTTCGCCGTCCTCGTTCGCCGCGACGGATTCCATCTCGGCAGCTGGATCCTCATCCTCCTCAGCAGGCGGCTGCCACTTGAGCGGAACGTGGGGTACGATCGGAACGGGCTCGTGGTATTTCTGGAAGAGGGTCCCGACATAGAGCGCGCCGGGGAAGAACATCCCGTCCACGGATTCCAGCGTGAACGGCACGTGCGCTTCCGCAGTGATGCGCTCGATCTCCTCACCGTCGCTCAGGACAACGACGTCGTACTCCTGCTCGTATGCCATCTGGTAGAACGTGAGGCCCGAGATCCTGAGCGGCCGGTTCACCTCCACGATCAGCGACCTCGGTGCTGCTGTGGTGGGTCCGCCTCCCTCACGTGCAGTGAGATGGCTCAGCCAGTCCTTGGGGTAGTATCTCTCATCATGGAGTTCCCACGCGGTAACGAACTTATCGAGGGTGATTTCGACGTAGTGGTTTTCCCAGCCCAG
>JAUVLP010000218.1 GCA_030600655.1 Candidatus Eiseniibacteriota bacterium | reverse complement strand
CGCGCCGAAGGATGCGGTCGGCGGTTACTCCGCCTTCCTCATGGCAGAATACCGCTTGTGGTTGGAGTCTTTCGCGCTTGACGACGAGGAGGAGTCTCAGGTTCGACTGGATCTGGGCCAGGCGGTCTCGTCCATCGTGCTGGTCACCGCCCGATCGAGCAAGAACTTCGCGACGTTGGAGCCCGACAGTCTCGTTCTCTCATCTGGGAGAGGTTCTTCCAAGGAGATGGTGCCGACGCTATCTGGATCGGTGAGCGACGACGCATGGCAAGCGTTTCTGATGGTGACGAATACCGGCAATGTCCACACGCTGGCCACCGGCGAGATCAGCATTTGGAGGGAGGACGCCAGCCTGGTGGGAAGAGCCGATCTGACCGCCGGCCGGGGCTTCGTTCTGCCTGGCAAGAAGCGGCTATTCACGGCAAAGGGCAAGAGGTCGCTCGCGGATGGAATCTACATGGCGAAGGTGCAGCTGCGGACCAAAGAGGGCCGGTTGGTACAAGGCACTTTCCCATATTCGATTGTCGAAGGCGAAGCGGTATCGGGCGCCGCCTCGGATGCCATTCGCGCGCTTCTCAAGGCGACCGCGCCGGCGTTCTCACTGTCCAAGAGGATGCTGGATTATAGGATTACACCAGGGGGCAAGAGAACACAGGGCATCACGCTCAAGAACTACAGTCCGGATTCGCTAACTGTTATCGCGCGCGTGGTGGACTGGACCCTGGACGAGGCCGGACAAGTGGTGCTCAGGCCCGACCCGGCGATCTTGGTCCGACCGTGCAAGTCCTGGTTGAGTGTTTCTCCCAACCCGATTCTGATTCCGCCCAAGCGGTCCAAGTCGGTCAAGGTGACAGTGACCGCTCCTTCCGAGCTGTACGGTGAGTATTACTCCGCTGTCGTCTTTGAAACTCCGGAATCGGGGGAGCCGCTGCCGACAGAGTTCGAACTGCCCAGAGCGGTGCTGATGACGGTTTCCTCCGCGCAGGGCGTGGAGTATCAGGCGGAGATCGAGTCTTTCTATCACGAACCGGTCAGTCCCCTGATGCGGATTTTCGTGGTTAACGCGCTCAATACGGGCAACACTCACTGCTTCGCCTCAGGGAAGCTCGAGATCTATGACCTGACGTACAACATGATTATGGATCCAATCCCTTTCGGCGGCCCGCATGACTACATCCTGCCGGACAGGGTCCGCGGGTATGCCGTGCCCTGCCCGGGGGCGTTGGATCCAGGGACATATGAAGCGGTGGTTGTGCTGGATTACCAGGACGGCGCCGATCCCGTGATCGAGAAGATTCACTTCAACGCGGGTGGCCAGTAAGGCGGGTGCCAGAGTAGGCCGCTTCTCTGAGGGATAGCAAACTCAAGCGCATAGCCCTCCCTCCTCGCGCCCACACGATTCCACCGCTGCTGATTCACGACGCGAGAGCTGGCGAACGAGCCGCGCGCATTTCAGAACAACACCCCGGCATCAACATCAACGACGAGCGCGTCAGAGCGCTGTGGAGCTGTGATGCTGCAGCGAGCATGCTCGCCGCAGCACGATCGGAAGGCCCCACTGCGGAGGGTCGTTCGGGCAGACAATGGATATATCCCACAGAGTGTCAAGTTACGGTGAATCATGTCCATTCACCGGACACCGAAGTATATACCTTTCACAGCAGGAATGACTGCGAGTTTTTGCTACCATTGTCAAGATTCACCGTTGACATGGTGGTGCGGCGGCGGTATGCTCATTGAACAAACCTCACATGACCTGTTCTCATTCGCTGCGGGGCGAGTGCCCTCGTGAGGGGCGGGACGAAGCGTAGGGCTGACGGACAAAATCTGCGGACAATAGAAAGCGGGCGACTGGTGATGGTTTCGCGGCCATCCAGTCGCCCGGGCCAGGAAAGCGCGCGGTGCGTTGCGAGACGCATCGGTGCCTCCTGTGTGTACGGAACATAGGGAAGCACGAGATAGGAGTCAAGCCCCGAATGGGGGATGGCATTCGGAGGGAGGTGATCCAGGCGCCTGTTGTCACGCTGGGGCGTTAGGGGTGGGGCAGAGGGATCTTCAGGTTAACGCGCGGGCCCGGGAGAGAGAGCGGAGACCGGGGCTGCATGAACGGAGGCAAAGCGAATGAACGGCACGCGCACACTGGTAGTAGCTATGGCGCTGCTTCTCATGCTGGTCACTTCCGGTTGGGCGGCGACCCTTGAGGTCACGCAGCCGGTACAGGTGACGAGCAACTCGTATTACGAGCGCGGACAGGCGATCGTGTACGACGGAACGAACTACTGGCTGTTCTATGGAAGGTCAACAAGCTGCACGGGTACCTATGAGACAGGGGTGCCCGACGTCCACGACTACGCCATCCACTACAAGAAGGCGGCAACGGTGCCGGGTCTCGTGTCTGCGACGGCCACAGCAGTCCCCGGGGCGACGAGCTGCTACAACGGGGAGATAGGAGCGGCTGTCGTTGACGGGAAGATCTGGACGTTCGCCGCCGTTCCATCGGTGAGCTTCCCGGGATCGCG
>JAUVLP010000012.1 GCA_030600655.1 Candidatus Eiseniibacteriota bacterium | reverse complement strand
TTCTCTCCGGTCAAGCGGGTTCACTATGAGGTTGAGAACACGCGAGTCGGACAGCGTACGGACTACGACAAGCTCTCAATCGAGGTCTGGACGAACGGAACGGTTACTCCCGAGGACGCCATGTCCTTCGCGGCGAAGATCCTGAAAGATCACGTTCTCCTGTTCATGTCGTTCGACGTGGAGCCGGAGGAGGAAGTTGTGGCAGTGGTCGATCCGGAGCAGCAACGCCTTGGGGAGCTTCTGGGTCACAGTGTTGAGGAACTCGAGCTCTCTGTGAGGTCGTCGAACTGCCTGCGAGATGCAGGGATTGCCACATTGGGAGATCTTGTTGTCAAGGCTGAGGCGGAGATGTTGAAGTACAGGAATTTCGGCCGCAAGTCACTTCAGGAGCTGGTCGATATTCTGTCCGACATGGGATTGCACTTCGGCATGGAAGCGGAGTACCTCTCGGATCCCGACGGCGGCGATGCTGCTGATGGGACCGTTGAGGATGTCCCCGAGCTGTCCGAAACCGAGGAGACCGAGGAAGTCAAGGAGACGGGGGAGGAGTAGGCTTGGTTCGGCCACCCGATCCAGCCCTGGTGAAGGGAAGGGCTCCGCTCGGGAAGCTGCAGACACCGCTGAGGGGAGAAAGGCAGAGCAGTAGATGCGACACAGAAAAAAGGGAAGGAAGCTCGGGAGGACGTGGAGTCACAGAAAGGCCACGTTGAGAAACATGGTCACCGCGTTCTTTGACCTCGGGCAGATCGAAACAACGGATGCCAAAGCCAAGGAACTCCGTTCGCTGGCTGAGAGGCTCGTTACCATCGCGAAGCGCGGCAGTGATGACCTGGCGGCGAGACGTCAGGTTCTCAGAGTCGTTCGGAGCAAAAAGGTCGTTGCCAAGCTCTTCGATGAAATCGCTCCCCGTTACGCAGATAGGCCGGGTGGATACACACGGATCATCAAGGTGCAGGGCGGTAGACGCGGCGATGCGGCTCCACTCTCCATTCTGCAGTTCGTGATGGAGCCTGTTACTTTCAAGGAGCGCAAACCTCGCCTCGCAGAGGAGCCCGACGAAGTTATCAGAGCTGGAGCCGAGCAGGCGCCGTCGGATGGGGCCGAGGTTGCAGTCGACGGAGCGGCAGAGGAGACACCGGCGGAGGGAGTGGGAGGTGGTGAGGTAGTGTCCGATGCGTCTTCCGATGAAGGTGTGTCTCCCTCAGGAGACGTGTCTCCCTCAGGAGACCAGGAGACGAAAGAAGGCTGAGTGTGAGCTTGAGATGGCACACCGGCAGTAGATACAGAAGGGCGTCGGAGGGAGCCTCCGGCGCCCTTCTGTTTGTCTGCCGCCCGGTGGCTCTGCTCTTCCTCTTGATTCCCGTGATGCTCGTGGGTTGCACTCTTCTGGGATCGGAGGCCGACGTTGTCTCCGATCCTGAGGCGTTGTCCACGGATCCAGCGGGAGGTGTTGAGACAGTGGGGAGCGGCGGACGAGAAGCCGCTCACACTGGAGCTGAGTACGGTGGAGCCGGTCGGACGGTGTGGCCTGAGAGAGATCTTGTAGCAGGTGGTCCGGTGCTGCGGGTGGGGTTGGGGCACGATGTGGAGAGTGCGACCATCTCGGGACGGGGGCCCTTCACAGTGGCCGTATATGCCGAGTCTACGAGACGCATCGCATCAGCTCAGGGCGTCGAGTGGATGTTCCGGGCCGAGGGAAATGCTTTTAGGATGGTCGGGCCTGGGGAGAACATCTTGCTCCGGGGAACGGTCCGTCTTGCTCCTGAGGGCGAAGGAGCTATGATCCACGACGGCACGGCCTACAGGGGGGAGATAGAGATCTTCATCTCCAACTCCGGAGGGCTCTCGGTTGTCAACGTGATCGATCTGGAGTCGTACCTGCGAGGTGTGGTGCCGAAGGAGATCGGGCCGAGGTCGAATCGTGAGATTGAGGCCGTGAGGGCTCAGGCTGTGGCAGCCCGCACGTACGTTCTGGCTCGTGGAGGAGGCAGAGAGAGAGGCGACTTCGATCTTCATTCAACGATCGCGGATCAGGCATACGGTGGGCGTGACTATGAGGATCCCATCAGCGACAGAGCCGTGCTTGAGACGGCTGGGCTCGTGGCATTCTACCAAGGACAGCCGATCGATGCCTATTTCTCGTCGTGTTGCGGAGGGAGAACCGAGGCGCGCCAGGAGGTCTGGGAACTCGATCCCGTGCCCTATCTTATCTCCGTGCAGGACACGCCCGGTGGAATCGCTGATCTGAACGCAGCCTACTGCAATGAGTCACGGGACTTCAAGTGGAGCGCGACATGGGATGGAGATGAGATCCTCGATCTGGTGCGCCGCTATCTTCCGGACCTCGCTTCCACGCCGGTGCGAGGATCTGTCGGTGAAGTCCTGAGTCTGACGATCACCGATCGAGCGCCGTCAGGCAGGATCAAGTGGCTTCGAGTTGAGACTGATGTCGGAGACTACAGGGTTCATGGTGATCGAGTGCGCCGGCTCTTGAGGAGGCCTGGCTCCGACAGCATCCTCTGGAGTTCGTGGTTCGACCTAAATGTGTCCCGGCGCCGTGGGCGGGTGGCAAGCGTAGAAGCAGAGGGCCGCGGGTATGGCCACGGCGTCGGTATGTGCCAGCATGGAGCCCTCGGGATGGCGCGCCGAGGGTTTTCGTACGAGCAGATACTCAGGCACTACTATCCAGGCATCCGGATTGCCACGCCCCCAGGCTACTGGGACTAGGGCAGGCTCCAGGCTGGAGGCGGGTGCCGGCCTGTTCTGTTGAGCGCAGTGCCCGGGCGCGGCTTGTATCTTGCGGGTGGGTCACCATGTACCCATGCGTTCCCGCGGGTGGGGAAATTCGAGTTGACAGAGGGGCATCCGCTTGGTATATTCTTGGTTCGAAGACCTTGCGGGGTCGTAGTTCAGTTTGGTTAGAACGCCGGCCTGTCACGCCGGAGGTCGCGAGTTCGAGTCTCGTCGGCCCCGCCATTGTCGAAGAGCCCGCTCCATTTGGAGCGGGCTCTTCGCGTTGTGCGCCGGGTGACGTGAACCGCTCCCCTCCGCTTGTTTTGTCTGCCATGAGTTCGATTTCAACCTCTCCAACAAAGACTTTACAACCGCATCCTGTGGTGGCGTTCCGGTCTGGGAATGGGGGCCGTCGAGCCTCGACCCGGCCGTCAACTGTCAGGATGAGGCTGTCACGAATGTTCTTGGCTTGACACAGTAGTAAGGCGTGGTTATGATGTGAATATGGATTCACATGGGGGATGGCCACAGTGACGCAGAAGATGAACACGGAAGCGCGGCGGGAGCAGATGGCGAGTGCTGCGCTGAATCTTCTGGCCGAGAGAGGTAGCGAGGGGTTCAATATCGCCGATCTCGCGGAGAGCGTTGGGCTGGTTCCCTCGGCCATCTACCGCCACTTCGAGGGCAGGGAGGATGTGCTCGACGTTGCTCTAGATCTCTTTCGGGACAGGGTCTACGGTCTCGTGGAGGCGGCGCGGAATGAGGCTCAAGATCCACTCATGGCGCTCGAGCTGTTGCTGACCCGGCACGCGAGGCTGATAGAGAGCGGGGGAGCTGTCCCACACATCATGGCGTCTATGAGTGCGTCGGAGGAACACGCTGCTCGCCGAGCGAAGACGGAGAGGATTTTCGCCGGCTACGTTGCCAGAGTCGAGTCACTTGTGCGGGAGGGACAGGAATCGGGTCAGGTTCGTTCGGACATCGATCCGACCGCTGCCACCCTCCTGTTCGTGGGCATGATCCAGCCGGCGGCTCTGCTCCGGCACGCCGAAGGCGAGCGTTTCGATATCACTGTACATGCCGCACGGGTCTGGGATCTCTTTCGCAGGGCCGTGGCACAGGATTAGGTACATACCATGCACCGGTCTTTCTCTTGTTTCTTGTGCAAAGCGTGTTTCACAAAGGGGTAACGATGCACAGATTTCTGACTGCCCTTACAAGCCGTCCATGGCTCGTGTTCGTGGTCGTCTTTGCTGTCTCAGCGGCGTTTCTGGCCGCCGTGGCCGGCAACACGCGGATGGAAACCGATCTGGACGAGTACATGCCGAAGGACCATCCGGCGTTCATCTATAGCGATGAGGCAGAGGAGTGGTTCGACATCGATGACGGTATCATCATTGCCATCGAGCACACGGACGGCATCTACAACCACGGCACTCTGTCGAAGGTCAAGGGTCTCACTAAGGAGCTTGGGAAGCACGACCTGATAGACAGAAGTGATGTCACGTCGCTCTACACCGCCGACAACATCACCGGTTCCGAAGATGGGCTGGATGTGCGGGCGTTCTACTCGAAGGTACCGGAGACCGAATTCGAACTCGACGCGCTCCGCAGAGGTGTGAGGGCGAATGACATGGTCCGGGGGAGGCTCGTGTCGGAGGACGAGACGGTTACGCTGATCATCGCCGAACTCGGTGACGACGCGTTCTCCCAGGAGTTCTATCACGAGATACTGGATCTCACGGCCGCCTACGAGGGGCCGGAAAAGCTCTACGTTGCGGGCAGACCCATCGTCGAGGGTACGATGGCCTACCTGGCCCCCAAGGACATGAAGCGCATGGTCCCCATTGTGCTTCTTATCATCACGGTCGTTCTGGCGCTGGTTCTGCGCAGTCCCAAGAGCACGTTCTTCACCCTGCTCGTCGTGGTTCTGAGCACGCTCTGGACATTCGGCCTGATGGCGTGGCTGGGCATCCCCATCTACGCTGTCTCAACCATGATCCCGGTGATGCTCATCGCCATAGGAGTCGCCGACGGGATTCACATATACGGGCATCTCGGGCTCTACCAACGTGCGACCCCCGGCGTCAGCGCTCGAGACGGCGCTTCTGAGATGATACGCGGTATGTGGAAGCCCGTCGTCATGACATCCGTTACAACGGCGGTGGGATTCATCTCGCTTCTGACGTCGGACGTCTACCCGATCAAGTACTTTGGCGTTTTCACGGCATTCGGCGTGATGGCGGCAATGGTCCTTTCTCTCGTTCTAATCCCGGCGGGTGTTGTGGCATTCGGTCTGCCCGGAGCAAGGAAGGTGAAGCCAGAGAAGAAGGGAGCGGGCGACATCGCGGTGGCTTTCGGCAAGGGCGTCTTGAAGCACAAACGACTGGTCGTCGTGATAGCCGTTATCGTCGTGGTCGTATCCGCCATGGGTGCCACGAAGATCTGGATCAACTCCAGCTTCCTCGAGAAGTTCGAGCGCGACAGCGACATCGTTCTAACGGACGCGTTCATCAATGAACGATTCGGAGGCACATCGACGCTGAACGTCATTCTCGACAGCGCCGATAATGATGCGATGAAGAGACCGGATGTGCTCCGCCTGATGGACGAGATGCAGACGCAGAGTGAAATGCTGGACGAGGTCGGCGATTCGTTCGGTCTTGCGGACTATCTCAGGCGCATCAACATGGTGATGCATGCGGACGACCCAGCATTCGATGCGATCCCGGAGTCTGCGGAGCTCGTGGCGCAGTACCTCCTTCTCTATGAGATGTCGGGAGACCCCGATATGCTGTGGAGGACCGTCGATTACGTCTATGCCAGGTCGAACGTCACTCTGCAGCTCAAGGGTGACGATTCGAAGACCATCAACCGCGCAATCGGTGTGGTAGAGGAGTTCAAGCCGCTCTTCGAGGAGCTCGGTGTCAATGTCAACTACGCGGGCTCCGGTTACAAGAGCCTCATCTTCTCGGATCTGATCCTGAAGGGCCAGGTGCAGAGCCTCATCCTTTCGCTGGGCATCATAGTCATTCTCCTGTCCCTGATGTTCAAGCGGATCTCAGCGGGGCTCATAGGAGTTATCCCGATCACTATCACGGCCATCGTGAGCTTCGGCGTCATGGGACTCCTGAACATACCGCTCAGCACAACCACGGCGCTCATCTCGAGCATTGCGGTGGGGGTGGGGATCGATTACGCCGTTCACTTCATGGAGCGCTTCAGGGTTGCTGCGAAAAGGACGGGAGACGTAGTTGCCACTATCGCGGACGCCATGCACCATTCGGGCAGGGCGATCATGTTCAATGCGATCGTAGTGATCGCCGGCTTCCTGGTCCTGCTATTCTCGGCGTTTCCGCCGAACAGGGCACTTGGGGCGCTGGTGTCGGGAAACATGTTTATCAGTCTTCTGGGTACGGTTACGATCATGGTCGTTGTCATGGTTCAGACAAAGATGTACTTCAAGAAATAGAGATGGAGGCATGCGAGCCCTCACGCCAGGTAGCTGTGAGAGTGTCCGTAAGGGAGGGATGACCGAAATGAAGAAGACATTCGCACTTGCAGTGTTGGTCTTGGTCATGGCTGCCGGCTCGGTGCTGGCTGAGGAGCCGAGCGGACTCGACGTGGTTGCTGAAGAGCCGAGCGGGCTCGAGCTGATCGAGAACGCCTACAACAGACCTGATGGTGAGGACATGCAGTCCAAACTCACGATGACGCTCATGAACTCACGTGGAGACACGCGCGTGCGTGAGATCCGCCAGTTCATGAAGGACTTCGGCGACGTCGAAAAGAGTGTGATGTTCTTCGAGTCCCCGGCGGACATCAGGAACACATCGTTCATGAACTGGAGCTACACGACCGTCGGCAAGGATGATGATCAGTGGATCTTCCTGCCTGCGCTCAAGAAGGTCAAGAGGATCTCCAGTGACAGTAAGGGCGACTACTTCATGGGATCCGATTTCACATACGACGACCTTGGCGACCGCCATCCGAGCAGCGACACGCACACGGTGCTCAGTCGTGAGAACGTGAATGATGAGCCTTGCTACGTGGTTGAGAGCGTTCCTGTCGAGGAGGAGTATATCTACGGTAGGACGATCAGCTGGATCGTTGAGGACAAGTGGGTCGTCGTGAAGAAGGATTTCTACGACGAGGATGACGAGCTTCTGAAGACGCTGACCGTGGACGAATACGGGGAGATCGATGGCTACTGGGTAGTGATGCACTCGACGATGCATCATGTGCAGAGGGACCACACGACGATCATGGCTCTGGACGACATCCAACTTGACACGGGTATTCCGGAGAACAAGTTCACCGAAAGAATGATGACGAGGGGACTCTAGAATGAGGAATCTCCTGGTCCGCCTGACGGTGGCCGTCACGGTCCTCGGCGCGACCGTTTCCGCGGTCCCCGCCGCCGCGTCGGAATCGATACGTGTGAGCGGCTACGTTCGGCAACACACGTCAGTCATGGTCGACGGCGGCGATTACTCGATCATTGAGAACACACTCGACCTGACTCTGGATCAATCGCGTGGCAATATCGCATTCCGCGCAGATCCATACGTCTACCAGCGCCTAGGCGAGGAGCTCGAGATAGGCCTGCGTCAGGCGTATCTGGACATCTACTGGGACAGCGTCGACCTCCGTGTCGGCAGGCAGCAGGTCATCTGGGGCAAGGGCGACGGTGTATTCATCACCGATGTTGTGTCACCGAAGGACCTGCGTCGCTTTCTCCTGCCGGATTTCGAGGAGATACGAATCGGGGTTGATGCAGTGAAGCTTGACTACTACAGGGGCGATGGAACGCTGGAAGTAGTCTGGATCCCTGCGTTCGCGCCGACGCTTCCCCCAGATGAAGGATCTATCTGGGCAACGTCCCTGCAGTTTCCGGTACAGCCCAGCTTCGACATGTCATCGGGGGGTGTAGAAGCATCCATCGAGAACAGTGAGGTGTTTGCTAAGTACTCTCTGCTGTCATCCTCGTTCGATCTGGAGATGATGGCTGGGTATGCCTGGGACGACGAGCCCGCGATGCACCTGTCCGTGGAGCAGGATCCGGATACCCACGAGATAGTCTCAATTGCTATCGCACCTGAGCACCACCGCCTGACGATTGCGGGTGGGAGTTTCAGCACGGCCGTCGGAGGAACCATTGTGCGTGGAGAGGGCGCCTACTATTGGGGGAAGCGGTTTGCCACCGAGAGCCCGTTGATCGGAGACGGGGTGCTCGAGCGCGACTACGTTCACTACCTTCTCGGCGTCGACTGGACCCTTCTCGGTGTCAGCATGAGCGTCCAATTCATCCAGGAAGTGATCCTGGAGCATGATGATTCGCTGGCATCCGAGGAGCGATCGGACGTGATGACTTTACTCGCAAGAGACAGCTTTCTGAACGAGACGCTGCATCTGGAGATCTTCTCGTACGTGGGCCTGAGCGACAGTGATGCGCTTCTGCGGCCGAAGGTCAGCTACGACATGGCCGACGGGTTCGAGGTTCTGGTTGGAGCAGATTTCTTCGTGGGCGAAGAGGGGATGTTCGGGGCGTACGATGCTAACAATTCGGTATACGCGAAGCTGAAATACAGCTTCTGAGATCGAAAGGGGAAGTGAACGTGAAAACCATCAAGGTTAAAGATGCCGAGTCCCGCGAGAATCCGCACGGTGTTGATGCAAGGGCTCTTTACCAGAGTGAGCATGCGCTTGTTTCTCACATCACGCTCCATCCTGGTGAGGCGCTCAAACGGCACATCACCCCGGTTGACGTGGTGTTCTACGTCATTGAGGGGACGGGAATCGTTGAGGTAGGGGAAGAGAAGCTGGAGGTCGGCCCAGATACGCTGGTCGACAGTCCGGCGAAGATCCCGCACTGCTGGTACAACGAGAGCAGTGAGATCCTCAGGTTTCTGGTGGTGAAGGTGCCGCGTCCAACCGGGCCGACAAAGGTGCTGTAGTAGCGCGCGTCGCTCCTCAAGACCGCCCTTGACGTGAGGGGGGTCTTGTTGCTTGATGCCGTAGTCGTGAGCAGTTTCTGATATGTGTGTCTGAGCGAAACGGAGGCGTTGGCATGGGTGCGCGTTTGAGAGTGTCGAAGAGGGTGTCGGAGATAGGAAAGTCGGCGATCCATGAGATGACGAGGTTGTCCAGAGAGGTTGAGGATGCTGCGTTTCTGTCCTGGGCGAAGCCGACCTCCGGCACACCGGAACACATCGACGCAGGGGCGATAGAAGCCATCCGCGCAGGCCTCTGTAGCGGCTACTCGGGCAACGCCGGGCTTCCCGAACTCAGGCAGGAGATCTGCAGCAAACTCAAGAGGGACAACGCGATCGATGCCGAGCCCTCTCAGATACTTGTCACGGTAGGCGCCATCGAGGGGCTGGCGGCTGCAGTGATGGCTCTGATTGACCCCGGCGACGAGGTCATCCTGCCTTCCCCGACGTATTCTACGCATGCCCGTCAGGTCGTCATAGCGTCAGGGAAACCCGTTTTCGCCCCCATGATCGAAGAGGGCGGGTTCGTTCTGGATATCAATGCCATTCGAGCTGCGATTACCCCGAAGACTCGTGCGATCCTCTACTGTTCACCGAGCAATCCGACCGGAACCGTGTTCTCCGAGGAGCAGCTTCGAGAGCTGGCAGGGGTGGCGATCGAGCACAATCTCGCGGTCATCACGGACGAGGCGTACGAGTATTTCACGTTCGATGGACACGAACACTTCAGCATCGGGGCGATTCCGGAGATGCGGGGGCGCGTCGTCAGCTGCTACACGTTCACCAAAACCTACGCAATGACCGGGTGGAGGATCGGCTACCTTCACGCGGATGATGAACTGATCCCGCAGATTACGAAGGCGCACATTCCCTTCGCCATCTGTGCTCCTGTGGTGTCCCAGTACGCCGCCCTCGCCGCCCTCAAGGGTCCGCAGGATTGCGTTGCCGGTTTCAGGGAGCACTATCGGTCAGCTCGGGACCTGATGTGCGAGCGGCTGGATCAGCTTCCCAATGTGTTCCAGTACACGAAGCCCGCCGGTTCCTATCTAATGTTCCCCAGAATCCTTCTGGATGAAGGACGGGATTCGGCGGCGTTCTGCAAGAAGCTCCTGCGCGAGGCCCGGGTTTCAACGACACCTGGAGCAGCGTTCGGGCCGACAGGAGAGGGCCACCTCCGGCTTTCCTTTTGTGTGACCGAGGAGGAGATCAACAAGGCCTTCGACAGAATGGAGCAGTACTTCGGCTGACCTCACCGCTGTTCGAGCACCCTCTGCAGGTGCGCGCCCATGTCGCCACGCATGCCTCTGAGCCAGACGAGCGTGCCATCGGACTCGTCGAGCAGGATCGTGAGGGGAAGATGGTCCTTCGGGGTCTCAATCCCGAAGGCCAGCTCCGCACTCAGCGATGTAGATGTTGCCAACTGGTGATATCTGTGGTATTGTGGACTAGAAGAATATGCTTCATACGGTACATGGTCCAGCATCGCTGGGAGGAGACGCACATGGGACTCGGGAGATCTATGCACTTCACCGCGACCGTTCTGGCTGTGGTCTGCATCATGACGGTGGCCGCAGGAGTTCAGGCTCAGGACTGTCGCAACTACGAAGACTACCTCTGCTGGAAACCCGGCGCCGAGCTGCCGGTGTTCGATTACTCGTCAAGGAATGACGTCGACGGGACATCCGCGTTGCTCTCGGTCGTGTACGAAGATGCGGGGCTCTTTCTTTTCGACCTGGCTGATCCTGAGGATCCCACGATCTACGGGCCTGTTTCCCCATACGGCGGCTTTACGAGTGTCGTGAAGGACGGCAACTACAACTGGGTCGCGGATGCCGACTCCGGCCTCGTCGTCATCAACGCTCTTGATTGGAACAGCATGTACGTGCAAGTGGTTGAGAACGTCCCCGCATACGACATCGCCATGACACATGACCTCATCCTCGTCGCGGGCAAGGAGGGCGGGTTCAGCACCTGCGAGCGTGACGTGGACAAACCGACGCTGCAGTACACGATTGGTATGCCCGGGGATGCGATGGCGGTCTCAGCCGATCCCGGGGATAGGTATGCGTACGTCGCGTGCTGGGACGCCGGACTCTGCGTCGTCGATCTCGAGACTACGCCTCCAAGCATCGTAGCAACGATGGACGCACTCACCAATGCGCTGAGTACGTGCGTCGCGGACACGATCCTCTACCTCGGTCTCTCGGGTTCCTACGGGGGCTACGGGTCGATAGAGAAGATCAACATCAGCGACCCGCGAAATCCGGTGCACATGGAGAGTCTCGGTCCGCTCTACACATACACACCCCTCGGAATCTCGTGTATAGACGACCATCTTTACATCACCAACTTCGGCCTCACTGTTGTTCTCGATCCACCCAATGAGGAGCACATGCAGGTCGTCGGGACGGTTACCCTTCAGGGATATGCGAAGGGTGGTGGGGTCATCGCCTTCGATGGTTACTGCTACGTTCCCACGAAGGGATCGTCGCCTGACTGGGATGGTGGGCTTAATATCATCAAGAAACCAACTCACCATTTCCGCACCACACACAACGTGTACGATGTCGCGAGCAGCGCGGTCGACCTTGTCGCACGCGGTGACTATGCGTACGTGCTCGACTACGAGGGCGGCGTCATCGTAGTCGACCTGACGGATGGCTCGGTCGTTGATGAGGACTGGTACGGTGGTGTGGACTTCTACTCGATTGAGCTCTGGGGCGACTACCTGCTCGTGACGGCGGAGTACGATGGACTTGTCATCTTCGAGATCGTCGCCGACGATGACATCGAGTATCTCTCGGAGATCAGTCTTCCTGATGACAACGGACACCTTGATGTGGTTGCACGCGGACAGTACGCCTACGTGGCGGCGGACAAGAAGGTACAGATCGTGGATCTCTCGACGCCGTCCTCGCCGAGCTGGGCGGGAGAGATCGACGATTTCCCCTACGAGTATGTGAATGCCGTGGAGGTCTCGGGTGATATTCTGTACGTCGCCGTCAAGAGCGACGACGGGTACCTCTCGGTGAGCGCGTACGACCTCGGTGATAACCCTGCTGCTCCGTCGCTGCTGAGCGTTGTCGAGATTGTCGGGATGGATGCGTACTCCCAGAACGTCAAGGCGGCCGGGCACATGGTGTATCTCACCGGACCGGTCGGTCTTGTCATTACGGATTTCTACGATCCTGAGAACCCCGTGGTCAAGAGCTTCCTCCGGTTCGAGTGCGACAGTCCGACCCTGTGCGTCTCCGGGGAATGGGTGTACACGGGCAGCAAGCGGGACGGCGTGCGGGTAATCGATGCGAGCGATCCGGAGAACCCGGAGCTCGTCGGACACATCATGTCACAGGTGTCGCTCTCCGAAGATCCGTGCAACGTTCTCGTGCACGGGGACGATGTGCTGTTCGTGACGTGGGACGAGTATCTTTCGGTCGGTTTCCGCCAGTGCGACGACATTCTCGACGTACCCGAGTGGCCCGGTGACATCGCTCGCGCGACGCTGTCGCAGAACTACCCCAATCCTTTCAACCCGACAACCGTCATGTCCTACATGCTCGATACCGACGGGCACGTCACGCTCGACGTCTATGATCCGGCAGGGCGATACGTTACAACGCTCATCGACGGAACCCGGACGGCGGGCAAGCACTTCACTGTCTGGGACGGGACGAAGAGCGATGGTCAGACGGTCGCCGGCGGTGTGTACTTCGCCAGGCTTTCGACCGAGGCGGGGGAGGCCGTGCGGAAAATGGTGTTGCTGAAATAGGACTCCCACAATCGATGTTCAGAAGAGCCAGGCCGTTCCGTACGGGCTGGATTTGAGAGAGATTCCAAATGGAAGGAGCCCGGTTGTCAGGACCGGGCTCCTCTGTTCTGTGCCTGATGTGGCGCGAATCTGTTATGATCACGGTCTGCTACGATGCCGATTCAGGGAGACACCGTGACTGAACTGAGATACATCGAAGTGACAGGCTCGCCCCGCGCGATGGGAGAGGCGCACGGCGAAGCGTTCCGCGATGCCATACGCAAGTTCACGGAGCGACGCATCGAGTACTGCCTCGGATTCGTTGACAAATACGACCCTGGCCGACCGGTTGGACGCGTGGACGTACTTCGCGCCGCGGAACAGGTCCTGGGAGCGCACCGGCAGTACGATGACGCCGTCTGGCAGGAGTTCGAGGGTATCGCGCGCGGGGCCGATCTCGGTCTGCCGGAGCTCCTCGTAGCGAATGGGCTCACTGATCTGCGCGATCTGGTGCTGATGGCGGATGGGACGAGCGCCGGTCCTCGTAAACTGGGGAATGCCGGGGCGCCGGGTGGGGGAGACACTGGCGAGTGTACGTCGTTCGCTTGCTCCGCCGAGACCTGCGATGGATCTCCCATCATTGGTCAAACATGGGACATGCACCCGGATGCGCGTGAGTACCTGGTCGTCGTCCGCCGCAGGCCGAACGACACTCCGGAGACGCTCTCGCTTACGACAGTGGGTTGCCTATCGCTCGTCGGGCTGAACAGCGAGGGTGTAGCGGTCTGCAACAACAACCTAGTGCCCACGGACCCGCGACCGGGTGTGAACTATCTTTTCGCCATCACACGCGCTCTTGCATCGACGACAGCGTTGGAGGCAGTCAGGGCCATCGAGGAGACCCCCAGGCTCTCGGGACACAACTTCGTCGTGGGGGATGCTGAAGATGCGTTCAACGTGGAGACGACGGCGACGGCCTCGGCGCGAACCGAGGTAAAACGTGGCGTCTTCGTTCACGCCAACCATTACACAGCTCCGGCGCTTCTTCCAGCTGCCTACGAACGTATTGACATGGCGGGCTCCCGCTGGCGCGAGGCACACCTCATGGAGCTCTTCCGGGACGCGCCACATCTCACCACGGCCGACACTTGCTGGAAGCTTCTCTCAGATAACACGCGAGGAGCTGGCGCTGTCTGCAACGAGGATTACGACGGTGTCTACGGGGAGTCTGCGACCGTCGCCACAGCGGTGATCGAGCCCGCAAAAGGGCGGCTGGTTATCTGCGCAGGCGGAGCGCGGCTCGGTCGGGCTCATGCCTTCGGATTCTAGCCAGCGTGATTGTCGACAGCCTACCTCAGTACAACGAGCCGTGCTATGACTACCTCGGATGCAATCGCTATCTTCACGAAATAGACGCCGGAGGAGACGAGCTGGCCCGATGTGTCGCGTAGGTTCCACGAGAGCAGGCGCGTGCCCGCAGGCGTGTAGCTGTTGCAAAGCGTAGCGACCCTTCGGCCGGAGAGGTCAAGAACCTCCGCCGTGACGTGCCCGGGTGCGCTGATCGAGAAGTTGAGATTCGCGCCTGAGTTCGCTGGGTTCGGGGCGATCGGCGTGACGAGCGCGAGTGTCGGAAGAGGCGCGTCTGCGACGCCGGTCCCGGGACTGATGGTCACGGTTGTGACGCTCATCGAGGGGAGTGCCACATTGACGTAGTACGTGGCGATGCTCCCATCCACGATCGAGTGCGTGATTGTTCCCTGGTCCACCTCGTATGGCATCGAGGAGGCCGGGACGTGGAACTTCACGCGCCCGTACTCAAACGCCTCGGACTGCCAGTTTGTGACCGTGGCAACGATCTCGGTCTCGGTCCCGTCGTTCGGCACGTCGAACATGATTGCGAGGTTTTGTCCGCTCGAGCCTGCTCTGATGTGGTCTGAGGGTGTGACGATATCGTCTTCCACCCGGATGAGGCGCATGGAGCGACCCCCGTCGCACACGTTGTCGGTCGAAAGGTTGAACGGAGACGCGCCGATGGAGCCCGAGGACGAATGGATGTGTCCCCAGAGCGTCCCGTCGACGCCAAGGCTTCCCAGATTCAGCTGGTCCTGGAAGTCCATGTGATAGAAGAGCACGACGGCATCGGCCGGATTCACGAGGCTCAGATCGTCCGAGAGCCAGTCGAGCTGGCGGTCCGTGAAACTGTCGTTCCCGTATATGGAGCGGCGCCAGCGGTCGTAGTTATTGTAGGACTCGATCCCGACAAGGTGTGCCCCACCGTAATCGAATGAGTAGTTCTGAGTGTAGATTTCTTCACCTGGCGGCGGGTCGTTCAGATAGCGCCAGCCGAAGAACTTCCACCAATTACGCCGTGCCGTTCCGTCGGAGGGAGGACTGTCATCCCAGCCACCGACGTCGTGATTCCCCGCAATGAGGTAGATGGGAACGTCGAGTTCCCTCAGGATGCGCTTCGTACGCGTGAAGTAACGCTTGTCGAGAAAATCCTCCAGCTCGCCCTCGTTGATGACGTCGCCGGTCAGGAGCACGAACGCGGGATTGATGATATTGATGTCGTCGATCACGGCCCGGAAGTCGTCCATCTCGGTCGTGTCCGTATCCGCGCCACTCTGGTAGTAGTAGAGGTGGGTGGGAAGGTGAGTGTCCGCGATCTGAATGAAGTAGAAGTCGTTCGAGAGAGTGTCCTCGACCATGACAGAGTGCGCGGTCACATCGTCGATGCCGCCGTTTGCCTGGACGTGCAGGTCGTAGAGTTCCTCCGGCGTGCCGGACGGGACAGTGGCTGTCATGAACCAGCGTTCGTGGGATGACTCGTAGGAGACCGAGCTCAGGGCGAGGGAGTAGGAGAGTCCGCCGCGTTCAAGTGTCGCCGTCCAGCCGGTCGTGGAGGATGAAGCCATGGCTTCGATCGTGAAGCTATGGCCGTCCGCGACGATTGTCGGCACCGATAGAATGGGTTGCATGACAACTGTGAGCGTGTCGCCGATGGCGCGTGCGCCGGGCAGGTCGGTCGATTGGGCGGAAGCACCGGCTGGTACAGTGGCCAATAGAGTGGCCAGCAAGAGCAGTGCGGTTGCGAGTGCGTTTCGGAGCATGACTCCTCCTTGGAGGCCTCTCAGATCGTTCAGGATTTCCCTTGGGATCCTCTCCTGTCATTATAGCATGATCGAGTGTTCTTGACTAGATGGACATGCTGTGACTCAACCGGCTCCCGGCAGCGTGAAGGAGCAGATGCCCCGCATCCATTCCTCCAGCACTAGAACACGGTGATCATGTGTTGTTGTTTTTGGGCAGTGGGACCGTCGAAATGACGCGACGGAACTTGCCGAGAGGGGAGAGAGGAATCTCATCGACGCGCTCCAGCGTGATCTTCACACCATTGCCCAGTCGCTTCGTGAGGTAGTCCATCAGGACTGCGACTTCCGCGGCGATCAGGGGGTGATCCGTCTCGAGCTTGATATGGATGGCAGAGGGTTCGTCTTGCAGAACCTGCGCCTTTCGGATTCCTGTGATGCAACCGTATCCGCTCAGGAGGAAAAGCGGAGGCAGCAGCCGTCCATCGGGGAGGACGAGTATGTCTTCCTCCCTGGTAGTGAGATCTTCGAACAGGGGGTGGCTGCGTCCGCACGAGCACGGTGTCTCTGAGATCGTTCCTATATCGCCACACGCGTACCTGATGAGAGGCGTTGCCCGATTGTGGAGGCTCGTGGCCACGATTCTCCCGGACTCTCCGTGTGGGAGCCGGAGGCCATCTCCGTCGAGGATCTCTGTAACCCCGTACTCCTCGAAGATGTGAAGTCCCTCGTGTCGCTCGCACTCCGCCGCGAAGAGAGTCCGTTCGGCCGCTCCGTATGCATCAAAGATCTCGCACTGGAAGTGCTTCTCGATGAAGCTGCGTGTAGGTGGCAACAGCGGCTCACCGGTCAATGTCACGATTCTGAAGCGCAGTTCTTCACCGGCATCTTTCAGAAGCTTCGCAAGAATGTAGGCGGACGACGGATAAGCTTCGAGCACGGCAATGCGTCTTCGCTTGAGCTCCCTGGCGTAGGAGCTGATGTTATCCGGACGCAGATGGAGGGTTGATAGAAGGAGCTGCCTTCGTGCCGCGTTGTATCGCCAGAACGGCGGCTTCGTTTGGGAAAGCGGCACGGTCGGACGGCCCATCAGTGTGGCGAAGGGCTCGCGGGGGTCTATGCCCGCCAAGTGGTGAAAGCGGTGCATGCACGCATTGTTGAAGATCTCAACGCCCCGGTCCCAGAAGATCGTTATGGGGGCGCCCGTCGTCCCCGACGTTGCCACTCGTCGAAGGGACTTGCTCTTGACGGCTGTCGAGAGCAGGCGTTCACCCTGTTCCCGTATGTCCTCCCTTGTGAGCACGGGAAGCTTCGCGAGGTCGTCCACCGTCTCCACATCGGAAGGCCTGAGATGCAGCGAGTCCATCAGCTCCCGGTAGTATGGCACTGTCTCATAAGCGTAGAGAATGAGCCCCTTCAGCTTCTCGTCCTGCCATTCGCGGAGGCGTGTCTTGTCGTAGCGCTCACTCTCTTCCAACAGGCGCTTCGCGGCCTCGAGATCAGGTCCGCTTCTGCGTCTGAGCACTTGCCAGCCGTACACGGAGATGAGTGCATTCTGGAGCGGGATTGGGATGCGAGCGTAAAGGCGCTCATTGTGTAGCTTCATGGACTGCTTGATCCTCGCCGATAGAGCGTCTTGATGAGCCCCCGGCTGCTCTCCGCTCTTTCAGTTCCGAGCGATGCTTTCACGAAGTAGACTCCCGAGGAGACACGCTCTCCGGTATTGTCAGTACCGTCCCACACAAACACGTGTGCACCTGGGTCGGTTCTACAGCTTGTGACTGTCCTGACAACCCGGCTGCCCACACTGTAGATGGCCAGCTCGAGCTTACCCTCTGTGGTCGGCACATAATACCCGATAGTCGTGGTCGTTGAGAAGGGGTTAGGTGATGGCGCCAGGAGAGCCAGACTCGCTGGGGCAGCCGGTTCGTCGACGCCGGTTGACGGCCCGCACCCGCCCGCGCCCAAGGCTCCGATCAGCTCAGCCCTTGGCGTCGGTGTGTGATGTGAGCTGGACTCAAGACCTCCGAGCGGCGTCGTTGAAGTCTGCCGGAAGCATATCAACCATCTTGGTGTTTGTCAAGTGACGTGCGTCCGGATCGCGTACTGGAGACAAGTGATCTTGACGAGAAGTGAGGCGAAGCGGTGCAAGGACGGAGGCGGCTGAAGCACTCCCGAGTCTGTTCCGCGCCTTCTGTCTTGAAGGCCGTGGCTTTCTCCGGTATCCTGCGGGTCATAGGGCGACTCCCTGAGTCCCACAGTCACCCTGTCGCCATTGGCCGGCAATGCCTGCGTCGGTGCGTACATGCCTACACGAACTCGGGGGTTTCGATGCTGGATCTCAAAGCGCTTCACAGTGTCCGAAATGTGGAGGATGCGGTGAGGCTTTTCTCTGAGACAGAGGGGAGAGGTCTCTACGTCGCCGGCGGGACGGTGGTCGTCTCGGTCGGCTCGCCGAATGTCGACTTCCTCATCGATCTCAGCAAGGCCGGTCTAGACTATATCAAGCGATGGGAATCGCAGGGGGAATCACGTTCTGACGGGGTTGCGGTTGGAGCCACGGTAACAGCTGCGGATCTGGCACGCTCCGATGAGGTCGCGGCGGTCGACGGTGGGCTTCTGCGTGAGGCGGTCAACCGTCTCGGCAGCCACACTATCCGCAACAGGGCGACGGTAGGCGGCAATATCGCTTCCTGGGCGTACCCGGCGGATCTGCCGCCTGCGCTCCTGGCGCTCGATGCTCTGCTCGTTCTGCGTGGCGTCAACGGCGAACGTAGTGTGACTGTTCGGGACTTCTACTCGCGGCGTAGCGAGGTCCATAGTAAGGGCGATCTGATCGTTGAAGTCCGGATCCCACCCATCGCGGCGGGGGCGCGAGCTGCGTTCGAGAAGATAGGGCGCCTCAATCAGGATATCGCCATCGCAAGCGCTGCGGTGGTCGTCGCGTGCGATGGCCACACGGTCCGTGAGGCAAGAATCGCGCTGGGTGCCGTGGCGACGGTGCCCTTCCGCGCACTTGAGGCAGAGGCATTCCTCGCCGGCCGGGAGTGTACGGGGGAATCCCTGGCGGAGGCCGCGCGGATCGCGGTCTCGGGCGTGAAGCCGAGAAGGGATCACAGGGCTTCGAGCGAGTACCGGGGCAGGATGGCCGGAGTGGCGGTCGAAAGGGCGTTGCTTCGCGCTGTCGACTCCGCCACGCATTCCAACCAATGAGACAACCGGGGGCATGATGACTGTGCGATTCACCATCAATGGCAAGGAAGTGACCACCGTCGTGGACGTGGGTGAGGTCCTGCTCGACACCCTCAGGCGCCTCGGGTACAAGGGAGTGAAATCGGGCTGTCGCACGGGCAATTGTGGGAGTTGCACGGTGCTTCTGGACGGAAAGCCCGTGCCGTCGTGCACTGTGCTGGCGGCGCAGGCGGACGGCCACGCCGTCACGACGATTGAGGGTCTCGGGGACGATCACAAGCCGGATCCGATCCAGGAGACCTTCCTCAGACACGGTGCCGAGCAGTGCGCCTACTGCATGCAGGGGATGATCCTCTCAACCCGTGCGCTTCTGGATGAGAACCCGCATCCTACCGATATCGAGATTCGTGAGGGGATATCAGGCAACCTCTGCCGTTGCACGGCGTACGTTAAGGCGATCGAGGCTATTCGTGAGCTGGCCGGGCGCGGAAACGAGAACCCGGATCCCTGGAAACGGAAGGAATGCGACGAGGAGCGATACAGCACCGTCGGCGCCTGCGTGGAGAAAACCGAGGGCATAGGACTTCTGTCGGGCCGCGCCAAATACGTAGATGATTTCCAGTTTGATAATCTTCTCTACGGACGGGTTCTTCGCAGCCCGCACGCTCACGCGCGCATTGTGCGGATCGACGCCTCTAAGGCCCTGGCGCTGCCCGGTGTTCACTGCGTTCTCACCCACGACGATGTTCCTCAGGTTCCTTTCACGACGGCCGGCCAGAACTACCCCGAGCCGTCGCCGTACGACAAGGTGATACTGGATGAAAAGGTCCGCTTCGTCGGCGACCGTGTGGCGGCCGTGGCGGCGGAGACGCCTCTTCTGGCGAAGCGAGCATGCGACCTCATCGATGTCGAGTATGAGATTCTGCCGGCCGTGCTCGATATGGAACAGGCCATGAGCGAGGGGGCACCCAGGATTCACGAGAAGGAGGATCCCAGGGGAATAGCGGACACATCGAGGAATCTCGCCGCACATCTGGATATGGACATCGGTGATGTCGCGAAGGGTTTCGAGGAGGCGGACCGCGTCTTTGAAACCGAGTACTACTCGCAGTATGTGCATTGCGCTCCGACCGAACCGCACGTCACGGCTACTTCTCTGGATGAGAAGGGACGGCTTGTTATCGTGACGAGTACGCAGGTTCCCTTTCACGTGCGTCGCATCGTCGCTCACGCGAACGAGATCCCTGTTTCCCAGGTGCGGGTTATCAAGCCCAGGATAGGCGGTGGGTTCGGCGTCAAGCAGGAGATAATGCTCGAGGATATCTGTTCCGCGCTCACGCTCAGGACACGGCTCCCCGTAAAGATCATGCTCGATCGCGATGAGGAACTCTTTGCGACCCGGACGCGACATCCTCAGAAGCTGCGTGTCAAGACGGGGGTGCGAAACGACGGGAGCATCGTGGCGAGGGAACTCGATGTACTCACAAACACTGGCGCCTACGGTGGGCACGCACTTACCGTTCCGTCGAACACAGGTAGTAAGACGCTTCCACTCTACAGGACTGAGCACATCCGCTTCGTCAACCACTCCGTCTACACGAATCTCCCGGTGGGAGGTGCGTACCGTGGCTACGGAGCAGTCCAGGGTTACTTCGCCATCGATTCGCAGATGGACGAGATCGCTCACGAGATGGGCTTCGATCCGGTCGACTTCCGGCTCAGAAACGTGATCCGACAGGGTGAAGAGGACCCCGTGGCGCGGCAGCTTGGCGAGGGCAAGGAGGGGTTCGAAAGGATAATCCGCACGAACGGACTCGCCGAGTGTTGGGAGAAGGTGAAAGCCGTCTGTGACTGGGACGCGTGGCAGGCGTTGCTCAAGCCCGGCGAGACAGGCCGGCTTGGTTCGAAATCGTGGACGCGGCGCGGCAAGGGCATGTCTTTCGCCATGCACGGGACCGGTATCCCGGGCGATGACATGGGGGCCGCGACCATCAAGTCGAACGAAGACGGATCGTTCAATCTTCTGATCGGCGCAACGGACCTCGGAACCGGCAGCGACACTATTCTCGGGCAGATGGCCGCAGAGGTGCTCGGCGTGTCGTCCGACAGAATACTCGTCTACTCTTCTGATACCGACAGGACCCCGTTCGATGTCGGGGCCTACGCATCGAGTACCACTTACGTGAGCGGCGGCGCCGTCGTAAAGGCGGCGGAGAAGGTGCGGGATCGCCTCTTCTATCACGCATCGAAGCTCCTCGGAGAGGATGCGTCTGGACTTACTTGCTCCGACAATCGCATTGCGGCTCCATCCGGCAAGAGCGTCTCGATGGGGGACGTTGCGATGGAGGCGATGTACGGTGAAGAGAAGGAGCAGGTGGCGTACACGTCATCCAACATAACATTCGCCTGCCCGCCGCCCTTTGCGGCGGCCTGTGTGGACTTGGAGGTCGACGTCGGTACGGGCAGGGTCGAAGTCCTGGAGTTCGTGTGCGCGGTAGACCTCGGATACGCTATCAACCCGACGTTCGCAGAAGGACAGATTCATGGAGGGATCCTGCAGGGGTTGGGGCAGGCACTGAGCGAAGAAATGATCTTTGACGGGAAGGGCAGGATGGTCAATGCCAACCTGACCGACTACAAAATCTACTCCGCTGTTGATGCTCCTGAGATCCGGGCCATTCTCGTCGAGACTGATGAGCCGACAGGACCGTTTGGAGCGAAGAGCGTTTCGGAGATCCCGGTGGACGTTGTAGCCCCGGCCGTGGCGAATGCCATCTTCGCGGCGACGGGGCTTCGGTTGCGAGAGCTTCCATTCACACCAGAGAGAGTACTGGCCGGTCTGGATTCGCTTGCGGGTGGACGAGCCTCACCCGGCAGCGGTTCGGGCGTCTAGATCGGAGGGACGGTTGCTTCTTTTCAAGAACGTCTATCACATCGCCACGATGAGCGACACACGCGACCGGCTCTGCGGTGCGGACGTCCTCGTTGAGGGCAATCGCATAGCGAGGATCGGTGTAGATCTTGCGGTCCCGGACGGAGCGCGAGTCATCGACTGCTCATCGATGCTTATGATTCCGGGACTCGTGAACCTGCACCACCACTTCAACCAGACACTCCAGCGCAACCTGCCTGCTACCCAGAACCGGAAGCTCTTCGATTGGCTGACGACGCTCTACGGGATCTGGGACGGCCTCTCAGAAGAGGCCGTTCGTGCAGGAACGCGTCTCGCCTGCGCCGAGCTCCTTCTCACCGGTTGCACGATGACGAGCGATCAGATGTACGTTTTTCCGAGGGGTGTGAGCGGTGATCTGATCGGAGCGGAGATCGAGGCCGCAACGGAACTCGGGATTCGCTTTCATCCGACGAGGGGAAGCATGTCGCGTGGGCGCTCCGCCGGTGGCCTTCCACCGGACGGCGTTGTCCAGACGGCCGCTGAAATACTGAAGGATTCAGAACGGCTCATCGAGCGCCATCACGATTCCGATCCCTTTGCCATGGTGAGAATCGCGCTCTCGCCTTGTTCGCCGTTCTCCGTCGACGAGGGACTGATGCGCGAGACCGCGCAACTTGGGCGGAAGCATGGCGTACTGCTGCACACGCACCTTGGCGAGACTGAGGATGAGAACGACTATTGCCTTCGCGAGTATGGTGTGCGTCCCCTCGCGTTCCTGGAACGGATAGGGTGGCTTGGGGAAGATGTGTGGTTGGCGCATGGTGTCCATTTCGAGGACGACGAGCTTGATCTCTTGGCCGAAACACGTACCGCGATCGCGCATTGCCCGACGTCGAACATGCGTCTCTCATCAGGCGTGGCCCGCGTTCCAGAGATGCTCAGGCGGGGTGTGCGTGTCGGACTGGGCGTCGATGGGAGTGCCAGCAATGACACATCGGACATGCTTGGTGAGCTGAGGAACTGCCTCTTGGTACACCTGCTGGCCGAAGGACCCGAGGCGATGACGGCAGAGGACGTCGTCTGGATGGCGACGCGCGGTGGAGCGCAGATACTGGGGCGTGAGGAGATTGGATCGATCGAGGAAGGCAAGGCCGCCGACCTCGTGCTCTTCGATATGGCAGGCCTCGGATACTCGGGGGCGCTGTCGGATCCCTTGGCAGCCATTGTCTACTCGGGGTTCGATCACCGGGTTGACTACACCGTTGTCGACGGTCGAATCGTCGTGGAGGCCGGCCGGCTTGTCCGGGCTGACGAAGCTTCAATTGCCGCCGATGGCAACGACGCCTCCTTCGCGATGCTCGAAGCGGCCGGGATTGAGATCCCATGGGGGCGTCCACGTAGTTGACGGTAGCGCCCGTCCGGGAATACCCACGAACTCACGAAAGGCCCACTCAGTGGGCCTTTTCGCGTTTCCAGCTGACGTGGAGCGACTCCTGCTCGTCAGACACATCGTCCGTCGACCGCGCTTCGGCGGGCACGAGTCCAACGGCGGCAGGCTGCGCTCTCACGATCCCCGTGATTGCGGACGTCGGGGCGCCGCCGCCGGGTGGATATGACTTGGGCAAGGGATCTCATGGGTCCCGTTGGGGGAGGTGGTGTGGTGAGGGCAAAGGTGAAGGCTGCAAAGCAGAACGCTCAAGGATCCGGTGCCGTGGTCATGATCATGGTTGCAATCGTGTGTCTTGTTGCTCCACAGGCTATGGCTCTGCAGGTCTGGGACCGTGTCGTGTTCACGGAGATCTACTACTACGTTCCGGGCTTCGATGCTCACAACGAGTACATCGAATTGATGAATGCCGGTGGTACTGTCGCGTTTCTGGACGGGGCCATCATTACTGATGAGGGTGATGATGGGATGCCGGAACCCGTCTACCGCTTCCCTGGGCAGCACGGAGGCTGTCTGCATCCGCTCTGGCCGGGTGAGAGAATCGTGATTGCGAGAGACGCGATTCCGGGAGAGCTCACCCCCGATCTGTCCGGCGCCGATTGGGAGTTTGTGCATCCTGCGGATGACAATGACAATCCGGATGTTCCAAACCTGATCCTCTGCGGAGGTTACGACACCGACATTGCGCTGGCGAACGTGGGTGACGGGATTCTCCTTGCGACCGGTACGGACACGACTGCGGCCATCGACTGCTGGACTGTCGTGGATGGGGTGAACTGGGGCGAGGTGGCCGATCCCGTGCCGATTGGCTACGGTCTGTGTGTCGATCCTGAGCCTGCATCGGGTGTCCCTCAGGGCAATTGCCTGGGCCGTTGTCCAGGGGGCGTTGATCACAATTGGAGCAGCGCCGATGACTGGTTCATGATGATTCCCAGTCCGGGGGAGCCGGCCATCCCATCTGATCCACAGGACTGTGTCTCACCCGTAGAGACGTCGTCATGGGGGCGGATAAAGGCACTCTACAGGCCTGACCAGGATTAGTAGACATACACTCTCGGCAAGCTTGTGGAGCTTGCCAGTATCGTGGCGAAATGCCCGCGGCCGCCGGATCGGCCGCGGGCATTTCTGTGTGCAGGGGGATCTGTTACGGCCACAGGCGGACCTGTGGCCGTGCCACAGGCGTTGACCGCACGCCCGGCGCCGGGGTACAATTCCACCATACAAACTGACTGTTCCGCCGGATCGGGCGGGAGTCCGACAGATCCCGGAGAAGAGGTTTGGTTGTAGGAGTGGGGATAGACATTGTCGATCTTGACGTGTTCCGGGCTAAGTTGAGTGATGATTTGGCGGATGAGCTCTTCCTACCTGCCGAGATTGAGTACTGCAAGACACAGGCTCGGCCGTGGGAGGCGTTCGCCGCTCGCTTTGCGGCGAAGGAAGCGCTGTTCAAGGCTCTGGGAGCCGGTCTGGCGCAGGGGTTGCGTTGGAAGGACGTTGAGGTTGTGAGAGAACCGTCGGGCGAGCCACAACTCAAGCTCAGCGGTGCGGTTCTCAGCGCCGCGAGGAAGAGGAGTGCAGGCCGGTGGCACCTGTCGCTCACTCACAGTCGAACGAGTGCCGCCGCCGTTGTTGTGATTGACTCGGATCCTGCAGGGGCCGGATCGCCGATGTGAAAGGAGCTGTCTTGAGCAACATTGGATCTTACGAAGAGAGACTGAAGGATTTCGACTGGGGTATCGCGAAAGAGGTGTTGGGTTGGGAGGATGGTGAACTCCTTAACATAGGGCACATCTGTACAGACAGAGTATGTGCGCGGGGGCAAGCCGACAAGATCGCCCTCATCTGGGAGGGGTTCGGGGACAAGAAGCACACCTACACTTTCGATGATCTCAGAATCTACTCGAACGGATTCGCGAAGTTTCTCTGCGACCGGGGACTCAAGCCCGGAGACCGCATCTGTATCTTCATGGACAAGATCCCCAGTCTCTATTTCTCATTTCTGGGCGTCCTCAAGATGGGTGGTGTCGCACAGCCCCTTTTCTCCGCGTTCGGCGACGAATCGCTAGAGGTCCGTCTGGAGAGCGCGGGAACAGCGGCGATACTTACGACCAGGAAACACGTCAAGAAGATCCGCAAGATCCTGGACAAGCTTCCGGAACTCAAACACGTCATCGTAGTGGAAGGTGACGAATCCAAACTGAAGGGCGAGGAAGTGTTCTTCGACGTGGAAGCAGCGCCTCGGGTCGAGGAGTTCGACGCATACGAAGCGACCCCGGAGACCCCGTCCGTACTGCATTACACCTCGGGAACGACAGGACAGCCGAAGGGCGCGCAGCACGTCCACAGTTCGATCTGGGGACAGGCACTCACAGCATCCTGGGTACTGGATCTCAGGGATGACGACATCTACTGGTGCACGGCGGACCCTGGCTGGGTCACCGGAACGAGCTACGGCATCATCGGACCGTGGTCGCTCGGCGTCACGCAGTGCGTGCTTGATTCCGGCTTCACATGCGCGCGGTGGTATCAGTTCATACAGGACAACCGCATCACCGTTTGGTACTCGGCACCCACGGCCATTCGCTCGCTCATGCGTGATGGTGTCGAGCCTGTCAATGCGCACGATCTGTCCTCGCTGAGGCATCTTGCCTCCGTGGGTGAGCCGCTCAACGCAGAGGCCGTTATCTGGAGCGAGGAGGTGTTCGGGCTCCCGTTCCTGGATACATTCTGGCAGACGGAGACGGGTGCAATGATGATCTCGAACTACCCCGGCATGCCCATCAAGCCCGGATCAATGGGGAAGCCGTTCCCCGGTATCGAAGCTGCCGTGCTGGATCTCAAGACGCACGATCCCATTGAGGAACCTGGCAGAGTGGGGCTCATAGCGTTTCGTCCGGGCTGGCCCGCGATGTTCCGCGCGTACAGAAATAAGCCGGACATCTACCGGAGCAAGTTCGCCGGGGCGCCTGAAGGCGCCAAGCCTGATGAGCTTCGCACCAACACCGATCTCTGGTACGTCTCCGGCGACAGAGCAAGCATTGACACCGATGGGTACTACTGGTTCGTCGGACGGGATGACGATGTCATCAATACGGGCGGCCACCTCGTTGGTCCTTTCGAAATAGAGTCAGCGCTCGTTGAGCACGAGGCTATCGCGGAAGCGGCGGCCATTGGCAAGCCCGACAAGGTGAACATGGAGGTGGTGAAAGCCTTTGTGTCTCTCAAGCCTGGGTTTGAACCATCCGGCGATCTGGAACTCTCGATCATGAACTTCATCAGGAAGAAGCTGTCTCCTCTGGCAATGCCTCAGGAGATAGAATACATGGAGAAGCTTCCGAAGACCCGCTCCGGAAAGATTCTGAGACGCTATCTCAGGGCGCTTGAGTGGGGCGAGGATGTTGGAGATCTCTCGACACTTGAGGATGACTGAGACTGGCGTGGAGGCAACAAGCAGACGGCCATGTAACGATCACAGATGAGAGGAAGACCAATGGATGAGATGAAAGGTGTTGTTCTGGAGTACATCGTCGACGAGTACGTCGATGAGGACGATGATGTGGAAGTTGATTTCGATACTGCGCTCATCTCCTCGGGCATCGTAGACAGTTTCTCCATGGTGTCACTCAAGATTTTTCTTGAGAAGAAATACGACATTACGCTTGCGGACAGCGAGGCTACGCCGGAGGCGTTCGACACCGTCACTTCCATAGTGGAACTCGTGAACAAGCACCTAGGTTGATCTGGAGGCGGGCATGGCATACTCCGACAAGACACGACAGGCGTTCGTCGATGACGTAGAGACAATCAAGAAGAAGGGGATCTTCAAGGAAAAGCGCTTCATCTGGTCGCCGCAGGGGGCGGTGATAGATGTTGAGTATCCTGAGGGGGCTCCGCGGAAGGAAGTCCTCAACTTCTGCGCGAATAACTACCTCGGTCTTTCAAGTCATATTGACGTCATAAAGGCCGCGCACGAGGGTCTGGACTCGCGCGGGTACGGCATGAGTTCGGTACGGTTCATCTGTGGCACACAGGATATTCACCGGGAACTCCAGGACAAGATGTCGAGCTTCCTTGGAATGGAGGACACGCTCCTCTTCCCATCGTGCATGGATGCAAACGCGGGCGTCTTCGAGTCCATTCTCGAGCCGGAGGACGTGATCATAGCCGACAGATTGATCCACGCGTCGCTTGTCGACGGCATCAGGCTCTGCTCCGCCCAGTACGATACGTTCAAGCACATGAACATGAAACACCTCGAGAAGAAGCTGGAGCTTCACCAGGACAAACGACACAGGCTTATCGTAACGGACGGCGTCTTCTCAATGGATGGTGATCTCTGTCCGCTCGATGAGATGTGCGAGCTCGCGGACAAGTACGACACGATGCTGTTGGTTGATGAGTCTCATGCCAGCGGGTTCATCGGCAGAACGGGCCGCGGCACACATGAGCACTTCGGCGTGATGGACAGGATTGATCTCATTACCACGACGTTCGGCAAAGCCCTTGGCGGAGCCTCGGGTGGTTGCGTGTCCGGCAGGAAGGAACTCATAGAACTCTGTCGCCAGAAGGCGCGGCCGTATCTCTTCTCCAACTCCATGGCGCCGCCCATTGTTGCCGGATCCATCAAGGTGATTGAGGTGCTGTCGAAGACAACGAAGCGGCGCGACAAACTGGAGGAGAACACACAACGCTTCAGGGAGAAGATGACGTCCGCCGGTCTGAATATCCGATCGGGTGTCACGCCCATCGTCCCAGTCATGCTCTACAATGCGAAGCTGGCGAATGATATGGCGAGGGATATGTACGCCGAGGGCATCTACGTGATCGGCTTCTTCTTCCCAGTTGTCGCAGCCGGCGCTGCACGGATTCGTGTCCAGCTCTCAGCGGCGCATGAGTTCGAGCACATCGACAGGTGCGTCGACGCCTTCGCGAAGGTGGGAGACAAGTACGGCATCATAGGTATGGACAAGAAGGCGATCATCGACAAGTACGGCATGTAGTCGCACGGGCGCCGGATGCTCCCGATAGGCAGGTTGGGAGCATAACGCCCGTTGCGCGTGCAGGCTAGCCATACAGCTTGTCCAAGGCGTGCCGTTTAGACAGTATGTCGAGCATGTCGGCGGTCATCGTCTCAAGATCGTAGCGGGGGCTCCATCTCCATTCCCGACGCGCTGCGGAGTCATCTATAGAGGCCGGCCATGAATCCGCGATTGCCTGGCGGTAGTCAGGTTCGTAGGTGACCTCGAACTCCGGGATGTGCCGGCGGATCGAATCGGCCAATTCCTGGACAGTGAAGCTCATCGAGCCCATGTTGAAATCGCCGTGATGCTCAAGCAGATCAAAGTCGGCTTCCATGAGATCGATCGTGCCCTTGATACAGTCCGGCATGTACATCATCGGCAGTCTGGTGTCCGCCTTGACGAAGCACGTGTATCGTTTCTTCTCAATAGCTTTGTAGTATATGTCGACGGCGTAGTCTGTCGTCCCGCCGCCTGGGAGAGTCTCGGCTGAGATAATCCCCGGGTAGCGGAGTCCCCGCGCGTCCACATTGAATCGGCGCACGTAGTAGTCACAAAGAAGCTCCCCCGTGACCTTGGTGACTCCGTAGATGGTCGTAGGTTTGAGCACCGTTTCCTGCGGCGTGTCCTCTCGCGGACATCCGGCACCGAACACAGCTATTGAGCTTGGGCAGAGCACCTGAGTCAGCTCACACTCTCGCGCTATTTCGAGTGCATTGATGAGCCCTGTGACATTGACGTTCCACGCCTGCAGTGGGGCCTTCTCGCCGGTGGCGGACAGAATCGCCGCGAGGTGGACTATCGTGTCAATTCGCTGTGAGTCAACGATGTCTTTGAATGCTGCATGATCTGTGACATCGAGGCGTTCGTAGGGTCCGGTAGCGCTGCTGCTGCCCACACTTGAATCCTTGATATCGCTGGCAACCACGCAATCATCGCCATATCGCTTCCTGAGTTCCCGCGTCAGTTCGGATCCGATCTGTCCCTCGGATCCCGTGACCAGTACCCGTTTGATCCCCTCTCCAGCCACTATATTGTCCTTCCTGGTTGCTTCGTGCATGATCGGGAAACACCTCTGATGCTGCAACCCTAACAGATATGGGGTGGGAAGGCGACTCTAGCCGAGAGGCCGGCCTACGCAGAACCTGCTTCTTGTGGAACCCAACTCGAGCTATGATTATAGGGAGACGCATTTGGGCCAAGGAGGGGGAATGCACCAGACGAAGTGGGATGGGCTCCTCGACAAGATCGAGAAGCTCTTCGGTTTCATCGAGCACACTTTTGAGGAATATCCCGAGCGGAGGAAATCCGTGGAGACTGTTGTCTTCGACGGAGCTTCGGGGAGAATGATGCTTGAGCGAACTGTGAAGGCTCTCTTCCTCGAGCGGAAGGCCGCCTACTCCAAGCGCGTTGGGTCGGAGACGGAGTTCGAAAACATATACTCCGAGAACGAAGTCGTAGACGTAGTGCGCTACTACAAGTGGGACAAGCTTGCCTGGGAGTGGAAGGAGATCGATATCTTCGATCTCGGGCGGTAACATGTCCGCGCCGGCGAAGGCCGGTTCTCCGCTCCTGCGAAGCCCGGGCTGTTCTCTGCAACAGTCAGGTTATGCGTTTCCCCGGGAGCGGCAGTATCTCCGTCCAAATGTTGAACACCCCGTATGGGGTGTTCCTTGCCGTTTGCACTCATTTGAATGCCTCCTTCTGTTCAATCACTGAACACCCCACCATTTGATCTCTCACCTGCTCCAATTTTCGACACGCTCTTAAGGCGATTCGAGTATCTGCACAGTCAGCTCGTGCCGGTATAGCGGTCGCACAGTGCGGTCGCGCCCAGCCATAGGCATTAGCGGTCGGTAGCCACTCTTTCACTGGTACGGTCCTTGCTTTGTTGCAGCACAGTTGAGGAGCGCGCTTGTCTTGTGTGAGTGGGCGTGCTGTGACGGACAGGCATCAGTAGGTGCGCTGGACGCTGTGTGCTGCGCGGCATGATTGGTGCGGCAAGAGCTGGGGGACGAGGTTTGGCTGACGCGAAGGGCAAGATCCTCATTGTGGATGACGAGCCGAGCATCAGGGAACTGGTGAAGCTCAAGCTGACCGACGATGGGTACGAGTGCGATCTCGCCCAGGATGCGGAAACGGCTCTGAGCATGCTGTCCCTGTGTGCGTACGACGGGATTCTCTCCGACGTCAACATGCCGGGCATGAGCGGCATCGAGATGCTCCGCCGCATCAGACTGACTGATGAGGACGTCGCCGTCATAATCATGACCGGAGCGCCGGATCTTGCTGCCGCTGTGGAAGCCATGAAGCTCGGCGCCCACGATCATCTCTCGAAACCTCTCAACCTGGATATGCTGACACTGACGGTAGAGAGGGCTGTTGAGAAGAAGCGTCTGGTCGCTCAGAACCGCGAGTATCAACGGAACCTGGAATCCATGGTGCACGAGCGGACGAAGCAACTCAACAGCGCCAACGACAATCTGAGAAGTCTGTTCATAGGGAGCATTAAGGCTCTTGCACAGGCGCTGGAGGCCAAGGATGAGTACACGCAGGGCCATTCGGCCAGGGTGGCGGAGGAGTCCGTCCGCATCGCGAGGTACTTGTCCCTTTCCGAAGCCGAGATACAGAGCATCTGGATTGCGGGGTTCCTTCATGACATCGGCAAGATCGGCGTGAAAGAGAGCGTGCTGAACAAGCCTGGGAAACTCGATGCGATGGAGTGGGAATCCGTTAAGGAACACCCGGTTCTTGCTGCAAGGATCCTCGATCCGATTGATGAACTCAGGGACGTTATCAAAATGGTGAGACATCATCACGAACGGTTCGACGGCAGCGGCTACCCGGACGGACTCGCAGGTCCGGACATTCCGCTTGGTGCGAGAATCCTGTCCGTGGCGGACGCGTATGACGCACTCACATCGAAGCGTCCATACAGAGAGCCAATGACCTCGGAAGAGGCGATTCAGATCTTTAAGGATGGTGCAGGAACGCAATTCGACCCGGTCATAGTTGAGGCTTTTCTGAGTTTCACAGACAAGCGTGAGAGCAGTGAACACGTGCCGTATCCGATCTTCGGCTCGGTGCCCTTGCATGATGCGAAACAGCTTCATTCCCAGGGCGAATAGGCCTCATGAATATTGTAGCGTGGAGGCCGCCTACGGGATTCCGGACAGGTTCTAACGTGCAGGCACGCAAGTGCTTACACTTGGTCACCATATTGTCAGATAGTCAAGAAGGACTGGCACGAGCCTTGCAGCCATTGGATACTGCAGGCTCTCATTTGGCCATATGTCAGGGTGGATTGAAGGGACTTTCTAGTGACGTATGCAGAATCACAGACACGGCCCCAGCTGGATCTCGCGACCTTCGAGGTTGACTCGCATGTGACCCAGCTCGTTCCGCGGGAGATGGCAAGGCGCTTCCACCTCATCGCCGTGGCGCGAGAGGACGGCGGTCTTCTGGTTGCTATGGATGATCCACTGGACGTCATAGCTACCGACACCGTCGCTGCGAACACCGGATATGATGTCCGCCCAGTCAAGGCTGATCCCGATTTGATCCAAGCCGCGATCGAGAAATTCTACGGCGATGAGATTGACATTGAGAAATCGATTCAGAGCATCGTTGAGGTTGAGGTCGACGTCGGCACAGTCGGCAGCGGAGATGCAGAGCAGCTCTCGATTGAGCCGAACGATGCTCCAGTTATCAGGCTTGTCAATCTGATCCTGCTTCAGGCGATTCAGGAGGGAGCTAGTGACATCCACATTGAGCCGCGTGACAAAGACATTGCTGTGCGGCTCCGTGTCGACGGTGTGCTTCGTGAGATACTGCCGCCTCCGAAGAAGATGCAGTGGGCGATCACTTCCAGAATCAAGATCCTCTCCGGGCTCAATATCGCTGAACGCAGGCTTCCGCAGGACGGTAGCTGCAGGGTGAGAATAATGGGCCGAGAGGTCGATATTCGCATATCCATGATCCCCACGATACACGGTGAGAAGGTCGTTATGCGGATCCTGGACAGGACAAATCTAAAGACGGATCTGAGCGATCTCGGATTCGATGGCGCATCACTTGACCTCATAAAGAGCGCAATCAGCGCGCCACACGGAATGGTTCTGTTGACCGGCCCAACGGGAAGCGGCAAGACGACGACACTCTACTCGGCGCTCTCACACATCAACTCGCCTGACAAGAACATCATGACCGTAGAGGATCCTGTCGAGTATGAGCTCAAGGGAGTCAATCAGGTCCAGGCGAAGCCGGGGATCGGGCTGGATTTTGCCGCAGCTCTAAGGTCGTTTCTTCGTCAGGATCCGGATGTAATCCTCGTAGGTGAGATCCGCGACCTCGAGACGGCTTCGATAGCCATCAAGGCTGCGCAGACGGGTCATCTGGTGTTCAGCACTCTACACACGAACGATGCCACCTCTTCGATAGATCGACTCCTCAACATGGGAGCCGAACCGTACTTGATCTGCACATCCCTGAACCTGGTCATCGCGCAGCGACTTGTCAGAACGATCTGCGCGAACTGCATTGAGGAATACGATCTGGAACCGCTGCTTCTCGAGAGATTCCGAGACGTGCTGCCGGAGGCCACCGACACAGTCTTCAAACGAGGCGCTGGTTGTTCCAAATGCTCCGGTACAGGGTGGAAGGGAAGAATGGCTCTCTATGAGCTGTTTTCCGTGACACGCGCCATCAGAGAACTTGTTCTGGCAGGGAATGTGGGTGAACCCGTGAGAGACATGGCACTTGCCGAAGGAATGAAGCCGCTTCTTGTGAACGGCATGGAGAAGGTCCGCGAAGGCTTGACGACGATAGACGAGGTGCTCTCCGTCGCGAGTGGCTAGGAGGATGAGATGTCGGACAGCGGTCTGAGTGAAGCAATCGTATCGCTCCTCGAGGAGATGGTATCCCGACGGGCGTCGGATCTTCATCTCACCCCGGGTGTGCCGCCCCAGTTCAGGGTCGACGGCCAGCTGGAGCCCCTCGATGCCCCACGTCTTACCCCTGATCAGACGCGCGAGCTCTCGTACGCGATGCTCGATGAGAAGAGGATTGCTCGCCTGGAAGTTGAGAAGGGACTCGATACGTCCTTCAGCGTTGAGGAACTCGGACGCTTCAGATTGAACGTGTTCTTCCAGCGTGGGACCGTTGCCGCCGCCGTGCGTCACCTGCCCTGGGAGATCCCCTCCATGCAGGAACTCGGCGTCCCGCCGGTCATGCAGGAATTCTGCGAGAAACTGCACGGCCTGGTTCTCGTGAGTGGGCCGACCGGTTCCGGTAAGTCGACGACTCTCGCTTCGATGATCGACTACATCAACGCTACCAAGGCTGTTCACATTCTCTCGATCGAGGATCCCATCGAGTATCTGCACAGGCACAAACGGAGCATCGTGAACCAGCGAGAGCTGGACAGGGACACTCGGTCTTTCGCGGAGGCCGTCCGACAGGTGTTGCGACAGGACCCGGACGTGATCTGCATAGGTGAGATCAGAGATCTTGATACGGTTCGTACGGCGCTGACCCTTGCAGAGACCGGTCACCTCGTGCTGACCACAGTCCACACGAGTGAGGCGCCACAGGCGATAAGCAGAATCGTCGACATCTTTCCTTCACACGAGCAGCAGGGTGTGCGGACGCAACTGTCGCTCTGTCTCGAGGGGGTGCTTGTTCAGCAGCTTCTGCCTGATGCGAGCGGAACCGGCCGGCAGTTGGCGACCGAGATGATGGTGGCGACGGCGGCTGTGAGGAACCTGATCAGGGAAAACAACCTCCAGCAGCTGAGATCTGCAATCGAGACGGGCTCGAAGGACGGAATGCACAGTCTGAACTCGACGCTTCTGAAGCTGACGCAGGATGGGAATCTGACGCCGGAAACGGCGCTTCTGTCCTCGAATGACATCAAGGGAATGATGAGAGAGCTAGGGAAACTGAGAATCAATACACCCACTTTTGGGCGTAGAGCAGCCAACTAGAACCGGCGCTCGCGGACTGTATCGACACGCCGTTCAGGCAGAGGGAAGAGCACGATGTCCGAATTTGCATACATCGCCAAGAATGCCAGGGGCAAGACCGTAGAGGGGATTCGGTCCGCTGAGACTGAGATGGGTCTCGTGTCCATTCTCCGGAGAGAGGATCTTGTCGTCATCTCCGTTGCGCCGCTGGCCGCGGCGCAGAAGGCCCGTGGCTCGCATGGCGGTAAGAAAGTGAAGACGAAGGACAAGGCCGTCGTCTGTCGTCAGCTTTCCGCGATGCTGGACGCCGGTCTGCCTGTACTCGAGAGTCTTGATGGAATCGCCGACCAGATCGATAACCAGACTCTAGCCGGCATACTCAAGGAGATAGCCGCGGACATCGAGGCTGGATCGACGCTTTCTCAGGGAGTCGCAAAACACGGGAAGGTCTTCTCGACGCTCTTCGTGTCCATGGTGAAAGCCGGCGAGGAGTCGGGTTCACTGCCGGCCGTGCTTGCACGTCTGGCCAGCTACCTCGAGGCGAGGGACGCCCTTACCCGGAAGATCATATCGGCGTCAACCTATCCGGCATTCATCGCCAGCTTCTTCCTGTTCGCCGTCATAGCCATCATGTTCTTCCTGATTCCGAAATTCGAGGTCATCTTCGCTGACTTCGACATGACACTGCCGCCGCTCACTACGGCGCTCATCGCGATATCACGCTTCCTCGGGCAGAACATCCTCTGGGAGCTCCTGATTCTCGGACTCGGGACCTTCCTCTTCCTCAAGTGGAAGAAAACACCGGCAGGCAGGCTCAAGTTCGACGGCATGATCCTCAAGCTGCCCATGTTCGGGAAGCTCATCCAGAAGGCATCGGTTGCCAGATTCAGCAGGACACTCGGTACGCTCATGGAAAACGGAGTAACAGTAGTCAATGCGCTCGAAATAGTCGCCGAGACCTCGGGAAACACCGTCGTGAAACAGGCGATTGACAAAGTAAGTGAAGGAGTCATTAACGGGGCGACCATCTCAGAAAAGCTCGCAGAGTCCCCGGTCTTCCCGAAGATGGTAGTCAGTATGGTCTCGGCCGGAGAGAGGTCGGGCAATCTGCCCGACATGCTCGAGAGAGTGTCCGACTTCTACACGGATGAGGTCGACACC
>JAUVLP010000005.1 GCA_030600655.1 Candidatus Eiseniibacteriota bacterium | reverse complement strand
CGCGCCGGTCCTCGACGAGCTCTTTGTCACGGCTCATGTTCGGAGGCTTCGGGAAAAAGGGTAGCTCGTATACGATTCTCTACGCGGCGGTTCTCGGAATCACCTGTGCGGCTGCCCTGACTGCGGTCGATCGCTTCACGGAGACGAGGAAGGTCGCAAATGTGCAGGCGGAGGAGGTTCAGGACATTCTCACGGTGCTCGGCGTGCCGTTCGACGCACAAGCGAGTTCGTCGGACCTTCTGGCCGTGTATGAATCAATGGTAGGTGAAGAGGAGATTGATGGACTCACGTTCTTTGTGAGCCGGCATCCGGAAGCAGGCAAGCTTCGAGCGACGCGTTTCTCCGGGCCGGGATTGTTGGCTCCGATCGAGGGACTGATCTGTCTCGAGGAGGACATGCGCACGATCTACGCCATCTCATTCTACAAGCAGGAAGAGACTCCCGGGCTGGGCGGCCAGATATCGTCCGCGGATTTCCAGGACCAGTTCCGTGGGAAGATGATCGTGGGACCATTGGGATATCCGGGCATCCATCTCGTCAACGACGGTGCCGATCAGGTGAACGAGATCGATGCCATCACCGGAGCGACGATGACCAGCGACAAGGTCGAGGACATGCTGAGCGAGATCATCGAGAGGATCATTGCGAGGAGCGGAGCCCATGGCGCATAGCGGACCAGTAGTCTGCGCTATCTGCGGAGGATCCGGTCCCTGTGACGGGAAGGGCAGGGAGACACTCCGAGCCGGTGTCTGGGTGACCAATCCGGTCTCCGTCCAGGTGCTCGGCGTCTGTTCCGCTCTGGCCGTGACAAACAAGCTCGAGAACGCGCTCGTCATGGGTGCTGCCCTTATGTTCGTTTGTGTGGGCACGAATCTGTTTGTGTCGCTTCTCAGGAACGTGACACCCAGACGCATCCGGATGATAGCGGAGGTGGCCATCATCGCCACATTCGTGATCATCTTCGACCAGATACTCAGGGCGTACTACTTGGAGATGTCGAAGCAGCTCGGTCCATACGTCGGCCTTATCATCACCAACTGCATCATCATGGGACGTGCCGAGGCATTCGCGCTGTCGAACCGCCCGGTTGTGTCGATGCTCGATGGTCTCGCCAACGGTCTCGGGTACGCGCTCGTCCTCGGGATCATCGGGTTCGTCCGAGAGCTCATGGGAACAGGAGCGCTCTTCGGCCACCAGATTCTCGGGGCCGACTGGTACACACCGAATCAGCTGATGATCCTGGCGCCTGGGGCGTTCATTGCACTCGGCTTCCTGATCGCTCTCCATAATGCGATCACCGGTATCAACAAGCCTGAAGGGAAGGGGAACTAGCGATGGGTGAAGTATCACCCCTTGTCATCCTCGTAGCGGCGATCTTCACCAACAACATCCTGTTGGCGAACTTCCTGGGGATGTGTTCGTTCCTCGCGGTGTCGAAGCGTATCGACACCGCGGCCGGGCTCGGCGCTGCCGTGATCTTCGTCACGACGTTCACGACAGCGATCAACTACGGCATCTACCACCACGTGCTCGTTCCAATGGAACTCACGTTCCTCTCGTACATCATCTTCATCACTGTGATAGCGGCTTTCGTACAGTTCGTGGAGATGTTCGTCGAACGCTTCAGCCCCGTGCTCTATCATGCGCTGGGGATCTTCCTGCCGCTCATCACCGTCAACTGCGCGATCCTGGGCGTATCGCTCTTCATGATCATCAGGAACTACACGTTCATGCAGTCGATCGCGTTCGGTTTCGGCGGGGGCGTTGGGTGGACGCTGGCGATCATCCTGATCGCCGGGTTGAGACAGAAGATGAGATACAGCATCGTCCCTGTTCCATTCAGGGGTGTCGCCATCGCCATGGTCATCACCGGCGTAATGGCTATGACGTTCATGGGATTCGCCGGCATGGTCACGATACAGTAGGCAAGTGATGATCTTCTTTCTCCCCATACTGGTCTTCACGGGAATCCTCGTTGCTCTTGCGGTCGCGCTCACGGTCGCCGAGCGATTGCTCGTGAACTACGGCATCTGCAAGATCGATATCAACTCCGGAGACCTCGTTCTTGAGGTCGAGGGTGGGCAGACGCTTCTCTCTGCCCTTATCGAGTCAAAGATCTTCATTCCATCCGGCTGTGGCGGCCGTGGCTCGTGCGGGTACTGCACCATCACCGTGGTTTCCGGCGGCGGCGCGGTCCTGCCGACAGAGATGCCGTTTCTAACCCGATCGCAGGTGCGTTCTGGTGTTCGGCTTGCTTGCCAGGTCAAGGTCCGTGAGGATCTCGAGATCAAGATTCCGGAGGAACTCCTCAACGTTCAGCTCTTCACGGGGACGGTCGAGGGCGTGCGTATGCTGACGCACGACATGGTCGAGACGCGTTTTGAGCTCAAGGAGCCCGCGGAGATCGAGCAGCGCCCCGGGCAATACGTGCAGCTGCAGGCGCCCTCTCCGGATGGGCCGGTCTTCCGTGCCTACTCCATCAGCTCACCCGCGTATGAGACAGGCGTCATCGAGCTTGTTGTTCGGCTGGTGCCCGGAGGGATAGGTTCCACTTACGCGCACAGTCTGAAGAAAGGGGATCCGATAGTCTTGACGGGCCCGTACGGAGAGTTTCGGTTGAGTGAGGATCCGGACGTTGAGATCGTCTGCATCGGCGGCGGCTCAGGCATGGCGCCGTTGAAGAACATCCTTTTCAGCGTGTGCGAGCGTTGGCCGGACCGGAAGTGCCGGCTCTTCTTTGGCTGCCGCTCCGCGAGGGATGTGTTCTACCTCGACGAGTTCCGCGAGCTGGCGAAGAAGAACCCGAATTTTCGTGTCATCTACGCGCTATCCGATCATGACCCTGAGGGTGGTGAGTGGGACGGCGAGACAGGTTTTATCCACGTCTCGGTTGACAAGCACCTTGAGGCAGATGACGTGAAACGACACGCGTTTCTCTGCGGTCCGCCTCCGATGATCGAGGCCGTCATGAAGGTTCTGGAAGAGAAGGGATTTGAAGAGGGCGACATCTTCTACGACAAGTTCTAGAAGGAGAAGAACCATGGCCATCATTACTGTGGCCGACGTGCTGAAGATGGCCGAGGATTTCGAAACGAAGCTCGTCGACTACTACACGAAGATCGCCGAACAAACGACATCGGACGGTGTCAAACTTCTCGCGGACTACATGGGGAGGCACCGCCGCCACCTGTCGGAGGCTCTCGAGCGACTCGGTAGCGCCGAACGGGAGGAACTGAACTCGTTTCCGATCAGGTACGAACCTCTCGCCCTTGACTACACGTCTTTCGAGGGGCGCGAACTTCCCCCGGACGCCACGGCAGCAGAAGTACTGGACATCGCGATCGAGATCGACGGGTGCCTGATCGACCTGTATCGTCAGGTTCTGGCGCAGGACGTCGACCAGGAGGTCAAGGACCTCTTCGAGAGCCTGGTTCAGGCTGAGGAGGGAGACACCATCGAGCTCAAGAAGATCAAGGCGATGGACTACTTCTAGGCCGCACGCGGGTCTTGGCCGGAATCAGCTTGATAGGCCGCACGCGAGTCTTGGTCGGAATCAGCTTGACTGGTCCGGCCGGACATCCGAATCTCGTGGTGGTGCAAGCACTATCAGGGAAGCGTCCCGTGCGACATCCGGAGAGAGGTGACAGAATGCGCATCGTGTTTCTTGTTCTTCTCGTGCTCGTCGTCGGTCTCGTGCCGGTCCTGGCGGTCGAGGCCGATACTGAGGAAAAGCCCGCGGAGCCTACGGGTAAGACGGTTTTCGTAAAGAGCAAGTGCGCCTTGTGCCACACGGTGTATGCTGAGGGCATAGGTGAAGCACCGAAGGAAGGTGATGAGACAGCGGAAGGTGACGAAGAAGCAGCGGCAGGCGAAGAGGGCGGGAGCGACGGGCTGTCTGATCTGTCGACCTTCGAGGCTTCGCACAGGAAGCTGGACTGGCTGCGTCTCTTTCTCATTGAGAAGGAAGAGATCGACGGTGTGAAGCACGTGATGGGTTTCAAGGGTACCGAGGAAGAATGGGCTGCGCTGTCCGGCTGGCTTCTGAGTCTCGGCGCGCCCGCGGATACGACCGAAGGCAAGACAGAGATCCCGGCGGAGAGCGCCATTGAAACGGGCACACAGACAAGCGAGTGATCAATCGTGATCTACTGGGTACTGGCAGTGGGCGCCGGCGTGCTGGTTGTATTGCTCCTGGTTCTCACGAGAAGGATGAAGTCGCTCGCGACACGCCCTAAGAGGGTTCTCGCGTTCTTCGCGATGGCGGTCTTCTCCATCCTCTGGCTCGCGGGAATGATGGGCTACGCCGACCATGAGTTCAAGAAGGTCTCCTTCTGCACACAGTGTCACGAAATGTGGGAGTACGGCGAAGGCCTTGCCGTCGACAACGAGTCGCTAGCGGCTGTGCATTTCGGGAACGACTTCGTTGACCGGGAGACCGCGTGCTACGAGTGTCATACTCGACCCGGGCTGTCCGGGTTTCTGGAGGCCAAGAAGAAGGGGCTGCACAATGCTTATGCCCACTATCTTGGTGAGTTCCCCGAGGAACTGGAGCTTGACGGAGAGTACGACACGAGCATCTGTCTGAGATGTCACAGTGAGGCCGAGAGTTTCCTCGAGGGGTGGGGTCACGAGGCGATTCTGGAGGAGCTGCAATCGGGTGAGGTGTCATGTCTGGAGTGCCACGACGTGGCACATGAACTGGATGGTTAGTATGAAGAGCATATGGAAACCATTTGCGGACACGGTCGCATCACGTGATGGCCGACCGCTTGAATACGTGTGAATGATGAGAGCAGGAAAACCAGCTGCCTCGAAGGAGCCCCGGAGCTACGCCGGGGCTTCGTCTTGTTCGTGCCTGCTCAGGAACCGCATCTCTTGGGCGAGGAGCACCAGAGCCAAGCTGGTTGCCCCTATGGACGCCGAAGGGAATGACACGAAGATCCCGGTGAGCCCGAAGAAGCGTGGCAGGATGAGGACGAGTGGGATGAGCAGAATGACCTGTCGGGCGAGAGAGAGAGCAATCGCCGGGAGCGCCCGACCGTGAGCCTGCAGGAGTGCTGCTCCCATGAATTGGAACCCGACGAGCGGGAAAGCCGCGATGATGATCCTGAGCGCCGGAGTGCTCATTGCGATGAGCGCCACGTCTCGTGAGAATATCCCGAGGAGGGGTCTCGCGAAGATCATGATCAGCGAGACGGACACCGTGCCGAGGACTGTCGCGCGGATGACGGAGAGCTTGAATGCCTCCTTTGCCTTGGCGAATCTACCGGCTCCATAATTGAAGCCGGCGACGGGTTGAAGAGCCTGCGCGAATCCCATCATCGGCATGAACATGAAGTGCACGACCCGGTTGATGATCCCGTAGGCGGCAATAGCCATGTCCCCGCCGTAGAAGCCAAGGCTGCGGTTCAAGATGACCATCACAACGCTTGCCGACACCATGCGGGTGAAGGAAGCAGAGCCGACGGCAATCGTTTCGCGAACGATGGCAAGATCAAGGCGCAGGGCGCCGAATCTGAGTGAAAGGCCGCTGAAACCGGAGGTGAAGTAGATCAGAAGGAAAACAGATGCACACCCTGTGGCGATGACAGTTGCTATAGCCGCACCCTTGACGCCCATCCCGAGTCCGAAGATGAAGACGGCATCGAGAACGATGTTGATCCCGGCACTCAGGATCATTGTGGTCATCGCGACCTTGGCTCTGCCCTCGGAACGGACGATGTTATTGCTTCCCATTGCGAATGCCCTGAGCGGTATTCCCCAGAGCATTATGAGCAGGTAGTCCCTGGCGTAGGGAAGGAGGTTCTCGCTGGCTCCCAAGAGGTGGAGAAGGTCGTCGGCGAACATGAAGCCCGCTGCCATGAGTGCTGCGGAGATGAGGACGATCAACGAGACGACATTGCCGAGTGTCCTCTCTGCTCTTGCTGTATTGCCCGCACCGAGCGCGCGGGAGATGATCGATGCCCCACCCATTCCTACCATGTGGCCGATGGCCATGACCAGCATCTGGATGGGGAAGACAAGGGCAATTCCGCCGATACCGAGCGGACCGACGGCGTGCCCGATGAAGATGGTGTCCACGAGCCCGTAGGTTGCCATGACGGCCATGCCTACGGTAGCTGGTATGGTCAGCTTCCAGAGGAGTGCCCCTATGTTCTCGTCACCGAGGATGTGGTTATTCTGTCCGTTCGGCATGGATCTCCTATTGTGTGCGCTGAGCATTCCGAGTCGGGGTGCCCAAGAAATGGTGGTGTCGGACGCCGAATATCCGAAACGTACACGAGCCAGGTCATATATGCAACTTATCTCAATGAGCTATGTCTTACCCAACGAAAACCGCCCGGGAAACTGAGTTCCCGGGCGGTCGGTTGTTTAGATATCATATCAGGTCTGCTACCTGCGGCGCCTTCTTGCTGCGATGAGTCCTGCCAGGCCCGTGCCCATGAGCAGAAGTGTTGCGGGCTCTGGCACTGGCGGTGTGCTCTCGCTATCGGGCACGAGGATGTGGAATTCGATCGAGCCGTCCTGCGCAGCGGCGATCGGGTCGTAGTCGGCCGTGGTGAATCCGGTGTTGTAGGCGGTGTTGAAACCCTGTCCGCCAGCCTCTCCGTCCTTGGCGTAGAAGTCACCCCAGACCGGAACGCGGAAGCTGTCAAACTCAATCTGGGTATTGATCCCCCACGTCTCATCGAACTTGATGCCGTAGATATCCTCAGGCATGTTGAAGTTCCCTGACCCGACCGCGTGGGTTCCAATGTCGATGCCCGCGAAGTCGCCGAACTCTCCGAAGATATCGTTCCTGGTGAAATTGTCAGAGACCTCAAGGATGAAATGACTGGTTTCGCCCGTTGGGTGACCGAAGTAGTAGGCGTAGTGCCAGGAGTTATCCACGTTCTGGGTAACGTTCCACTCGATCCAGGTCGAGTTTTCCCCGTAGAACCAGTTGCCGGTTCCTGTGAGGCCGTCATCGTAGTTGTGCAGCATGCCGACATATGCTGACGCTGCTGCGGGGACGAGCATCGCGGCCAGAACGGCCACTACCACAAGTGCGCTCCGAATGCTTGCAGAGTGTCGTTGCTGTCTCATCATGATGAGTCTCCCAAGTGCGAATCTCCGTGTGTGTCTCTGGTGCATATCTGCATCTAACATCCATTCTATCACATGTATGCAGTTTGGCAAGAGTTTTCTTGAGTTACGATTTACCGCAGGAACACAGTTTTCCGCGATTGCTGCCACTCGCCGGCATCAGCGCGTATGAGATAGATGCCCGATGCCACGAGCTTATCGCGGTCATCTCTACCGTCCCACGGCACAGCATGGTCGCCCGCGCTCAGAACCTCTGAGACAAGAGTTCTCACAAGTCTGCCGGAGACGTCGAATACAAGCACTCTGGCCTTTGTCGCAGCCGGCAGCGATAACTGGAGTACCGTTGCGTCAGTGAACGGATTGGGTCTGCCGGGAGCAAGCGCGAAACGCGTGGCGTCGGACGGCACCGATGTGCCGTTCAGGGGACACGCGCTCAGGTGAATGGTGAGATCATCGTGTACTGTTCCACCGGCTATGCCTGGAAGGTCGCGTGTGCTGAATGTGAGAACCGCTTCGTAGACTACGCCCGTCGACGCCGAGGCGTCGTCGAACACAAGACCGTAGTCCGCGGGTGTAGATCCGGCCTCCTGACTGGAGAATCCGCCGGCGATCGAGAAGAACCCTTCGCCTCCGACGATCTCGGCATCGTAGATCTCAAGCGTTGCCTGGAGGCTGTCGTATTCGAAGTTGTGAATGCTGATCTCCATCTGGTCGAAGTCGCCCGCGTCGTGTGTCCCGAAATCGAGAGTGTTGACCAGGAGGATCTCCGCCGCCGCAAGCGACGGTGTGGCATGGTCGAGTACTGTTCCTGAGAGAGCGACGCTCGCCGACGGCAGGTCGACGTCGTTCGATGACACCACCAGGTTGCCTGCTTGCGCCCCGGTTGAGGAGGTGTTCATAGAGATGGTGTGCCCACTGCTTCCAGCTGAGGGCTCAGAGAAACCACCGGCAGGCGCTTCGAAGCCGGAAGGAGCGCTGAACGAGTAGTCAAGGTCGTCCGCCGGAGTGGTGGCGGAGTTGCCGACAGAGAGAATCTCTTCTGCGACCGCACCGACGATCACCTCGCCGAATGCCAGTGATGATGCACAGTCGATCTTCGCAGGCACCTGGAAATCCGCGTAGACCGGGATATGATCGGATGCCTCGTGAAGCGCGTCGGCGATGACGGATCCGACGGCGTAGTTCGTGCCGTAGTTGATGGCCTGGTTCAGATGGCCGCCGTCATTACCGTAGGCAACGTGACTTCCGGATACGTACGATAGGCCGTTCCCGTCGTCGAGTGGGTATGAGATGAGGAGCTGGTCGAAGCGGTCATCCATCCCGCCCGTTGCGCCTCCACCGAACTGCGTTGTGCGTGGAGACTGCGTGTGGATGTCCCTGAACGTGTAGCTGTCGTGCCAATACCCGGATCTGTTGATGGGATCCTTCACACGACCGTCGTTGTCCGCCTCGCTTCCCACCAGCTTCTGGTATGCGTTCTCGGAACTCCCTCTGATATTGAAATCGCCGGCGATGATGAAGTGGGTGTCGGGGTCAAGATTGTTCGTGTGGTTTCTGAGTATCGTCGCCTCAGTCAGGCGCTTCGTCTGGTCCGATGAACTAGACCCAGCCTTGAGGTGGAGAGAGTAAATCGTGAGCTCTGCATCAGAGGAGCTGTAGCCGACAGGACGGAGGACGTACTCGGAGATGTTCCTGAGGGCCGTGGATATCTCCTGGTGCGAGATGTAGTCCACGGTGGCTGTGCGGTAGAAGAGAGCATTGTCGGTATCGTATCCGTTCACGAATGGGCCGGCGGCATATGTCCCGGGTACAGTGTAGTTCAGGATGTCGTTCAGGAACTGGTTCGTGCCTGCAAGGCTGAGCATCTCCTGCACGACGATTATGTCCGCGTCGAGCTCATCGCAGACCTTTACGAAATCGTCCTCACGGGCCGAGCCAGTTGTGCCGGGGAAATTGAGTACGTTGTATGTAACCACCCTGAGGCCGAGCGCCGTTTGGGGAAGGAACGTGACGAGCAGAGCTGCCACCACCACCAGGACTTTGCCGTATCGCATGTGTTGTCTCTCTTCCTGTTGTTCCTCTGTCTTGGGGGCGAGCAAGAGAACCGTATCACTTCCCTATAGTATAGCACAGCTGCACGAATCTGGCAAGCAGACAAGGCTGCTGAGGTCTTGCCTGCCCTGTGCCTGCCCTGTGTCTGCACACGAGGACGTGTTGTTGTGCCGCTCGTGATAGCATAAGATTGCGAGAATACACAAGACGATTACGAATGCCCAGTCTACTGGTCCGGCACGAGACGACGAACCGAGGAGGAATGCTTGATCCGATCAGAGAAGTCGAGGTTGACCACCGCAGCGGTGATGCTGCTTGCCGTGACACTCCTGGCGCTGCCGCTCGCGACGAGCGCTTCATCGTCCGGGGTGGCGGTCGCATCCGATTGCACTCTTCCGCCCGGCGACAGTCCGCCGGTCACAGCGTTCACCCGTTTGGCGGACGCAGGAGATGCCGACGACCACCCCGGAGCCAACCACATCATCGTGTACGATCTTGCCGAGAACCGCGTGAAACCTTCTGGGGTCACATACGTCGACGGCTATGTACTCTACAAAATGCTGACGCCGGCCGGCTGCCGTGATCGTTCAGTGCTCAGATGGGGCTACGAGCCGTGGAGCAGCTTCATCGAGATTACGGAGGTCAACATCGTTCGGGGAGAGGAGATGATCTCCGTCGATGTATCGAGCGTTCACGACCTGCCGGCTCCGCAGTCGGGCATCTACTGGAACTCGCGCATCAAGACCCTCCAGCTTCCCCGTCTGGAAGTGGATGACGGGGTGGAGGTTCACGTCTTCCGAAAGGGCTACAGCTACGCGCTTTTGGAGGGGGGCGGGAGTGGGCTTCCGGCCGGGCGTGGCCTTCTGGCCGAACCGGATGACGATAAGTACATACCGCCGATGCCTGGTGAGTACTTCGACATCGTACTTTTCCAGTCGTCAGTTCCTATCGTTGAGAAGCGCTATGAGCTAACGCTCCCGGCCGACAAGAGGCTGCACTCTCAGATCTACAACGGTCCGCTCTACGCGAGCACGACCTACTCAGAGGATACGACCACATACACCTGGTGGGCTGAGGATGTCCCGGCGGTCACGAGTGAGCCGCGGTCGCCGGACATGAGCGATCGCGTTTCCAAGGTCGTTGTGGCGACGGTGGAGAGCTGGGAAGCGAAGAGTCGTTGGTTCTTCGATGTGAACAAGGACCAGTTCGATGTGACGCCCGGGATCCAGGCGAAGGTAGATGAGATCTTCCGGGACGCCGGTGTTGCTCGAGGCAGCGAGGAAGAGAAGGCAGAGGTGCTCGTCCATTGGGTCGCGCAGAACATCCGGTACAGCGGGCAGACTATGGGAGTGGGAGAGGGGTTCATTCTCCATTCTGGCGCCATGATATTCGAGCAGAGGAGTGGTGTCTGCAAGGACATAGCTGGGATGCTTGTCACGATGATGCGCGCCGCCGGCATGGACTCTTATGCTGCCATGACGATGGCCGGAAGCCGCATCGAGGAAGTCCCGGCAGACCAGTTCAACCACTGTGTCTGTGCCCTCAAGAAGGACGATGGAAGCTTCGAGATGTACGACCCGACCTGGGTTCCATACTACAACGACATATGGTCGAAATCTGAGACAGAGCAGCAGTACCTCACAGGCACGTCCACTGGAGAACCGCTCGCTTCGATTCCGTACAGCCCCCCGGAAGGATCACCTCTCAATGTGCGGCATGAAGCCGAGCTGTCAGAGGACGGAACGCTCCGCGGCACCTTCAGGCTATCCGGGGCGGGCGTCATGGATTCAAGACTCAGAGGGATGGTGAGCATGAGCAGGCTCACGGATATAGAGGACGACATCGCGTACTACTTCTCGGAGCTGGGTGAAGGTATCGAGATCGTGAAGCTTGACTACCGTGCGGTGGACGACTTCAGCGGGAATGCGTGGATCGATGTGGAGTATGTGATCCCTGAGTACGCGTTGCCCATCGAAGATGGACTCGAGTTCAAGAGCCCTATGGCGGTTCTCACGACAGAGAACGGGTGGCTCTGCAGGTCCTGCGTCTACGATTGGGGAGAGGAGCGCGAGAACGACATCTTCCTCTGGTTCACGCAGTTGATCGACGGAGAAGAGACGATTCGGCTTCCGAGGGGGTACTCGATAGACGATCCTCCGTCGTCGGAGGAGGTAGACGAGACCTTCGCCTACTTCAAGGCCGGAGGTGAGGCGGACGGCCGGAAGCTCACCGTGACGGAGCGCTTTGAGGCGCGCAGACGGTTGATTCCATCTGACGGGTTTGAGGGATTCAAGGCCGCAGTGGATGAGGCGTTGGATTGGGCCGGAAAGACGTACCGCGCCGAGAAGGGAGATGACTCCTGATGAGAGCCAACTACACAGGCAGGCACCTTCATTCTCTCGCTGCTGTTGTTGCACGCGGCGCAGGAGTCTGCGCCATTGTTCTCACACTCGTTTTCATCACTGCATACGAGTGTGCCGCTGAGCCGCTTGCTTCTGGGCGAGGACTCGACATCGGTGAACTCCTGTCACAGGCGAAATCGTCCCTCGATCTATCGGAGATGGATGCAGTCATTCTCTACGATGGTCGCGATATCGAAGTTCGTGTGGACGGGAGTCTGCGCACGACGTTTCATCAGATAGTCTGGATCTCAACTGAGCTCGGAATCGAGGAGTATGCCGACCTCAGAGTGCCGTACAACACGGAGACCACTTCGCTCGACGTGCGTGTACTCAGAACCTGGCGTGACGGTAGATGGTGGCCACACGAGTCCGCGATCAGTCCGACGGCCGTCGTCGAGACGACGCCTGGCGCACTCGGACGGGCCGACGACTATCTTGCGATCCGCGAGATGGTCCTCCTTCACGACGGTGTTGAGATCCCGTGCATCATTGAGACCATTTACACGACAACGGAGTCTCGTCCGGATGGCATCCTCACCGATGGCCTCTGGGTGTTCCAGCGCGATGATCCGGCTATTGTCGTTCGGTACTCGGTCAGTGTTCCCTCAGGCGAGCGGTTTGAGCACACGTGTGGGAACGGCGCTCCGGAGGTGGTGTACGGCGTCAAGAGCGGTAGAGACACGTTCACATGGGAGATGAGTGATGTGTGCCGCCTCCCTCGGCCACACATCGTTGATCCGGCCGCCGTCGCCCCGTATGTTGCCTGGTCCACGTGGAAGGACTGGGATGAGCTCGGAGACGCGATCCTGGGGAATTTCAACGCAGCGGCAGAGCTGACGGAGGTCATCCGGGATACGATATCGGCGCTGGTGAAGCACGAGCCATACCTTCCGGCAAGAGCAGAGGCCGTGGTTGATTATGTGAATGAGACGACGCGAGCGATACGGTACGACGAGCGCTTGTGGAAGTTCGCGCCGCGCCCGGCATCGAGGACGTGGGAGACAGCGTACGGTCACAGACTTGACCGCGCGGTGCTTGCTCTCGCTCTCTTCGAGGAGGTGGGGTGTGACGTGAACCCAATCTACAGGAGCCGCGGGTTTGGAGAGATTGCTTGCGACGTGCCGTCACTCTCGCGCTTCGGCGGCATTGCGCTCCGCGTCACCGGCGATGGCCTGAACGCATACTACGATCCTGTGAGCGGTCATCTGACGAATGGAGGATCTCTTCTTGCCGGGCGTACGGTGTGGGTGCCCGGCGAATGGACGGCGCCTGCATTGGGGGTCGGGGATCTCGGCGACGGCAACCAGCTTGAGCTGGTTATCTCCGTTGAGCTCGGTGATGCAGACGAATGGGTGGGTGAGGGGTTCTTCCGCGCTTCGGGTCTGTTGAGTCCACACGATTACATCATTGGGTTGGGCAGCGAAGCGGAGGCCTTCTTCGGTCGAGTTGCGGACGGTGTCCTGCCCGGATCGGAGATCACGGAACACAATGTTGCCGTCCTCACAAAGGAGGAGATCGTGGCGGGTTTCTCCCTCACGATGACGCTTCCCGAATCTGACGACGAAGGCCGAACGTGGCTCGAGATAGGCGATCCGGCCGGTGGTGTTACAGACCTTCTTCCCGGAGATGTACACACGTACTCATCCATGCGAGAGTCGCCCGTGCTCCTTCCTTCGGTGATTTCCCAGAGGGTGGTGCTAAGGGTCAAAGTGGGGGATCTCGAGATCGTTCGTCTGCCCGAACCCGTTACCGTAGATTGCCCGTGCGGGAAGTTTACTCTGAGCGTTGAGGAAGATGGGGACTGGGTCACGGTGACGCGCGAACTGTCACTGACTCAAGCAAGCATCTCTCCCGATATGTGGATGGAGCTGCGTGGGGTTCTCCTTGCGAACGGTTCCGATCGCGGGAGGACGTTGGCCTTTCGCTAGAACGAGAGCATTAGTGTGGAGGTTAAGGAAGTGCTAGAATAGCTGCAAAGCAGGAGGGATGCTGCCGGTCAATGGTTGGGAGACACACATGAAGAAATGGATTGTCATAGCGCTGATAGCCGTTGTGGTTGTCGCTGCCGGTGTACTTGCGTTGCGGAGTGGGGGCGACAGTTCGGCCACTGAACGCTACGAGTTTGTCGAGGTCACGCGAGGCGATCTCGAGAACGTCATTACGAGTACAGGTACGCTCTCGGCGGTCGGGACGGTGGAGGTGGGAACGCAGGTATCCGGGAGTGTCTCTCGTGTGCTCGTGGATTACAACGAGAGCGTGACCGCCGGGCAGGTTCTGGCGGTTCTGGACACGACCATGCTGTCGGCATCGGTCCGCGACGCTCGCGCCACGGTGATGAGGACGAAGGCGTTGAGTGAGCAGGCCGACAGGGAACTCGGGCGCGCGGATGAACTCTTCAGCAACAGGCTCATCAGTGACGCAGAGTTTGAGGACGTTGAGACGAGCGCCAAGTCTGCGGAAGCGTCGCTGCTTTCTGCAGCAGCTTCGCTGGACAGAGCGCTGGCGAACTTCTCATATGCCGTCATCCGCTCTCCGATCGACGGGACCGTTATCATGCGGAGTGTCGAGTCCGGTCAGACCGTCGCGGCGAGCTTCTCGACCCCGACTCTATTTGTTATCGCGGAGGATCTCTCCAAGATGGAGATACGGGCGCTCGTTGACGAGAGTGACATCGGTCAGATCAAGGAAGAACAGAACGTTCACTTCACAGTGGAAGCCTATATCGATGAGGGATTTGAGGGTACTATCCGTCAAGTGTGGCTTCAGCCACAGACGGTGCAGAACGTGGTGAACTACACTGTCGTCATAGATGCGACCAATGACAGAGGCCTGCTCTATCCCGGGATGACGGCGACAGTCGACTTCATGATAGATGAGGTCCACGATGTGCTGCTTGTTTCGAACACGGCCCTTCGTTTCCAACCGAGCGAATCGATGATCGAGGAGTTCCGGTCGGTGATGCAGGAGCGCATGAAGGACATGTCGGACTCTGAGCGGCAGGCGATGGGCGCCGGTCGTGAAGGTGGACCAGGTGCAGCAGGGGCCGGCGGGCGCGGTTCGCCGGGAGGTGGTCCTGGAATGGGCAGTGGTTCCGGCATGGGAGACGGCAACGCGTTCGGTGACGCGGCTCGGCTGTGGTACCTCGATGAAGAAGGCAGGCCAAGCGTGGCAAGGGTTCGCACTGGGGCCACCGATGGGCGCGTGACGGAGATCGTGGATGGGCGCGGTATCACCGAAGGCACGAACGCTATCACAAAGGTCAATGAGGACGATTCTTCGGGGAGCTCGAATCCCCTCAGTTCAGCCATAAGGCGCCGCTAGCTCTGCACAGGCAGGGGAGCAACGACGGATATCCAAGTAGACAGCGAGGCACGATGAGTGCGGTAATCGAAGCATCCGGGATCTCGAAGATCTATCAGATGGGAGAGGTGGAGGTCCACGCCCTGAGAGGGGTTGATCTGACCGTCGAAGACGGTGAGTTCATCTCTATCATGGGCGCATCGGGCTCCGGGAAATCAACGCTCATGAATGTGCTCGGTTGTCTGGACCACCCGACCTCGGGTGAGTATCTTCTGAATGGGAGGGACGTCAGCGAACTTAACCCAAACGAGTTTGCTGAAGTGCGAAACACCAGAATAGGGTTCGTCTTCCAGGTGTTCAATCTCCTTCCCAGAACGACAGCTCTCGACAATGTTGAGCTCCCGCTCCTGTACGATCGCACCCGTCGCATAAAGGACCCGCGGGCGGAAGCCGTGGCTGCGCTCGAGCGCGTAGGCTTGGCAGATCGGATCACTCACGAGCCTAATCAGCTCTCCGGAGGCGAGCGGCAGCGCGTGGCGATAGCACGGGCACTCGTAAACAGACCATCGATCATCCTGGCCGATGAGCCGACGGGCAATCTCGACAGCGTCATGTCCCTCGAGATAATGGAGCTCTTCGGCGAACTCAACGCGCAGGGTATCACCATCATAATCGTCACGCATGAGCACGACATTGCTGAGGCCACCGGGCGGATAATCGAGATGAAGGACGGCGCTATCATCCGGGATGTGGTGAATGTGGGGGGGCAGATCGAATGAGACTCCGCAACCTGCTGAAGATTGCTATCAAGAGCCTCACCAGGAACAGGATGCGCAGTCTCCTGACCTCACTTGGCGTCATCATTGGCGTCGGTGCGGTCATAGTGATGGTCGCCATCGGTCAGGGTGCGCAGGCAGATATCGAAGCGCAGATAACATCACTGGGTGCGAACATGGTGATGATATTTCCAGGCTCATCGTGGTCACGCGGGGTGAGCCATGGGGCGGGCTCGCAGAACCGCCTCACACTCGACGATGCGGATGCCATCAGGGAGAGGGCGACCCTCGTCACCGCCGTGTCCACCGAGGTGCGTGTGAACGCACAGATAATCGGTGGTGACAGCAACTGGAACACCTCTATTCAGGGGGTCGACCCGGAGTATCAGGAGATTCGGGACTGGTACACCGTGTCGGGCGAGTTTTTCACTGAGAGAGATGTGCGAGCCAAGGCGAAGGTGGCCGTGCTCGGAAAGACGGTTGCCGACAATCTGTTCCCGGGTTCCGATCCTGTCGGTGAGAGGATAAGGATCAGGAACACACCCTTCAAGGTGGTCGGTGTTCTCGAGGCAAAGGGACAGTCGGCCTACGGGTCTGACAGGGACGATGTCGTCATGATGCCGTCCACGACGGCGCTCTATCGTCTGGCCGGCGGTCGCTATATCAGCAGGATCTTCGCTAGCGCCGTGTCGATTGAAGCGTCAGAAGCGGCAGAGGAAGAGCTGACCGCAATTCTGAGAGAAGAGCACAATCTGGAACCCGGCGAGGAAGACGACTTCCGTGTGCGAAGCCAGGCTGAGTTTCTGGAAACCGCGACCGAGACGTCCCGCGTGATGACACTGTTGCTCGGGGCTGTTGCCGCCGTCTCGCTCGTGGTGGGAGGCATCGGGATCATGAACATCATGCTCGTGTCCGTGACCGAACGGACGCGGGAGATCGGTATACGCCTCGCCGTCGGCGCGCGTGGCAGCGACGTTCTGGTTCAGTTCCTGACGGAGGCCATTGTCCTCGCTCTCGTCGGCGGGACCGTGGGAATTCTGCTGGCCGTCGGAGTCTCTGTTTTCCTGGATCGTGTCATCGGCATGACGGCGATCATCTCACCGGTGATCGTGGCTCTGGCCTTCTGCTTCTCCGGCGCCGTCGGCGTCTTTTTCGGCTACTATCCTGCCCGCAAGGCTGCACGGCTCAACCCGATAGACGCGTTGAGATACGAGTAGCGCCGGTACGGGGTCTGGTGCTTCCTGTGCCGTCCATGGGGGATCCCCACAGCGTCTCGTTCATGATCGGCATCTACTCGGACATCCCCGCCCGCGTACACGGTTATAGCATGCCGGGTGACTGCCTGTGGGTGAAGGAATTCCAGCCTGGTGACTTCATTGTGTCGTATGAAGACAGAGAGGTAAAAGGTTGGCTCTCACCGCCCGCGGCCTACTGGTATCCGTGCTGTGAGATCGAGGACGGCGTGATCTTCACGACCGTGCTTGTTGCCGGTGATCCCGCCCAGGTGAACATCGACATGACGGTCTGCACGCCGAAGGCATCGAGTCCAGCAAGAAGATGTTGCTTCTCAAGTAAGGACGCGGTTGAAGCAAGACCGCAGTTGACGCACACTGACGACAGAGGTGAGTTCGATCGCGGTCTGCAGGTAGTAGAGGCGGACAGGATTGACCCCGTGTGGGGCTCGGTTCTGTCCGCCTTGTCTTGTGTATGGATGGCGGCTGCGGTGGCAGGCTCAGGGCCGGTGTGGTATTGTTAGCGAGTTGTTGTCAACCTGAGACAATTGCTCACGGGCTCTGGAGCGAGGGGGAATTCATGAGGATTGCCAATTGTGTGAATATGTGCGTCATTGCTGCCGCGTTCGTTGCTGTGGTCGCCGTTCCGGTTGGGGCCGTCATCTACACAGTCAGTGCCGATGGTCTCGGGGATTTTCCGACGATCCAGGCAGCGGTCGATATCGTGGTCGAAGGTGACATCATCGAGCTGACAGACGGGACGTTCACCGGCGACGGCAATCGGGACATCGTCGTGCCCTCGGTAAGTGTGACGATACGCTCGCAGGGAGGAGATCCGGCCGCCTGCATTATCGACTGCGAGGGAAGCGCGCGCGCGGAGCACCGCGGGTTTCACTTCACCACGACCGGAAGCGAGACAGCCCGGCTCCAGGACATTGGGATCATCAATGGGTATGTGACGACGGATGGCGGTGGAGGTATCTGGGTCCAGGGCGCCGATCCGGATCTGGTCAACTGCATCGTGGCCCAGTGCACGGCGGTGGGCGGCGTCAGATATGGCGGAGGTCTCTACGTAAGTAACATGGGCAGCCCCTGGGTTCAGGACTGCACCTTCACAGGCAATACCGGGGACTACGGTGGGGGCGTTGCCGTGTCTGGTGGGGGCGGCTTCTACGAGAGGTGCACGATCATCGACAACGAGGCCACGGGCATAGCGGGCGGCCTCTACACATCCTCCGTCGGCACAATGGAGTTCAGCGATTGCGCGATCGTCAGCAACGTTGCACTCAGAGCGGGAGGTGTCCGGCTGTCGGGCTACCAGCCGCTTCTGACCGATTGCGACATCAGCCGGAACGAGGCGACCACGAACTACGCAGGCGGACTCTGGCTCCAGGCGGGTTCCGCTGTCGGCTGCACCATCGTCGACAACGCCACCGCTCAGGATGGCGGGAACGTCTACTGTAGTGCGGGCACTGGCACCCTCACAAACTGCATCATCGCCTTCAGCGAGAGCGGCGAGGGTGTCTACGCGACCGAGGGTTATCTTCCGACGATGTCGTGCTGCGACGTATACGGCAATGCGGGGGGGGACTACGGCGGCAGTCTTACCGACCAGACGGGCCTCGATGGCAACATCTCCGAGAATCCGCAGCTCTGCGGGTTAGACATAGCCGACTACCGGTTGTTCGATACGTCTCCGTGTCTTCCCGGAGGCAACGACTGCAGCGTGCAGCTGGGCGCCTACGGGCAGGGCTGCGACTCGCCGGTGCAGAAGATGAGCTGGGGGCGCGTGAAGTCGATGTGGCGGTAGGCGCATCCCCTGAGTGGAGTCAGTCCTTATGAGGAGATCATGAACGAACTTCCCGAGCACGTTCGACGCAATCGCGAGGCCTGGAGCGAGATGGCAGCGGACTTCGTCGCATCCGGAGAAAGGCATTGGGCCGAGCAGGAGCCGTCCTGGGGGGTCTGGTGTGTGCCGGAAGCGGAGCTGGGTCTTTTGCCTGACGATCTCGATGGGAAGGACGCCATCGAACTCGGATGTGGAACGGCCTACGTGTCCGCGTGGCTCATGCGTCGCGGCGCGCGCGTCGTCGGCATCGACAATTGTGAGGAACAGCTCGTGACGGCACGCCGTCTTCAAGGGGAGCACGGTCTCGAGTTTCCTCTGATTCACGGTAACGCGGAGACCGTACCGCTACCTGACGAGAGTTTCGACTTTGTCATCTCCGAGTACGGCGTCTGCATCTGGGCCGATCCCGCACGCTGGGTCCCGGAGGCGGCACGGTTGCTCCGCCCGGGTGGACGGCTCGTCTTCCTTGGGAACTCACACCTCCTCGATCTCTGCATGCCCGATGAGGATAATGTCCCAGCGGGAGAGCGGCTCCTGAGGCCGGCGTTCGGCATGTATCGCATGGAGTGGCCCGACGACCCCGGCGTGGAGTTCCATCAGACACACGGCGAGTGGATAAGGCTGCTTCGCCGTTCCGGCTTCGAGATCGAAGATCTCGTCGAGGTGCGTCCCCCCGGAGGCGCGGTGACGAGCTACCCGTATGTCACGTACGAATGGGCGCGCAGGTGGCCGTGCGAAGAGGCGTGGAAGGTCCGGAAGCAGGGCTGAACGCTCATTCGATCCCGTACCTCTCTCTCGTGCGAGGGTGCTTTCCGGAGTTGCCATTCTGTTAACAGAGCGAGGGCGGGACCGTGAGGCCCCGCCCTCGCTCTGTTGAATGTCTGGCGCCCGCGGATCGTGTCGCAAATCCAGGACACCGTTTCCCTACCGGCCGTTCGTCGACATAGGAGAAATCTCGACAGCGACCCTCGCCGGGCCCGGCAGTGCAACACCGGTGAAATAGGAAATGATGCGAGGAAGAAGTTCCTCCATATCGTTGTTGCCGTAGACGTAGACGTACTGGTGCTCGAGCGTCTGGCCACTCATGACCACCCAGCCGGCGCCCAGGCTGTACTCGATAAGCGTCGGGTTATCGAAGTCGTCCACGCAGTACACGGTGGTGCCGTCCGGCAGATTGCAGAAGCTCTCGTGGCTCGCGTAGTTGTGATCCATGGTCGTAGGGAGTCCGGCCACAAGAGGCAGCTCGGGGTTCGGGATGTAGTTGTACCAGCAGTAGTCGGTCTGTATCCCGACGCTGCCTGGGAGTACAACGCCCGCCTGCGCCATGGAGCCTCCGCTCCACCCCTGATCACAGGCTTCCCAGAGCAATGATCCACCCATGTACACGAAGTTGTTGAAGCGAACCTGGCTGGCCGCATAGTTATCGTAGAACGACTGCACCTGATCATTGCAGATGAGGATCAGATCCTCGCCGGGGATGAGCGTTTCCGTCGCCATCTCCGCTGACGTGAGGATCTCGTAGGTGTTAGGGCCGCTTCCCAATGTGAACCCAAGGCTCTCGATGACATCAACTGTCGCGTTCATACCCCACGGGTAGACATCACGGAAGAGCTTGATGTGCGTCGCCGTGCCGGCTCCGCCGCCTACGTTCACGTTGTGGGTGACAGCGCCCTTGAGCCCATCGGTGTCCTTGACCTGGAGAGTCACGCTGTAGGCACCGCTTGAAGAGTACGAGTGTGTCACCGTGGTGGAACCTGACCAGCTCGTGTCCCAGTTCCCGTCGCTGTTCCAGTCCCAACGGAACAGGAGGTTGCCGATCGCATCGTTGTCATCGGTGGTGCTCGATGCGTCGAACTCGAAGACCGTTCCGATGATGCCCGCAGGCGGGTCGGTCGTGAATTCGCTGTCCGGTGCAGTGAGACCATCGATCGATATCAGCTCGCCGCCGGTCTGCGTGACGTCGTATGCGAGGTCAATGTCCGCCATCACCCAGTCCCAGAAGAACGGGCCCTCAGTATTGGTCATGCTGAGGAGGTCCAGGTAGTAACAGATGTACTCCATGATGTACGCGGACTCATCGAGGAACGTCTCGGATGCGTCGGACGGAACACTCCCGCCATGGAGCCATTCGGCGAGGTCGCCAGCCTTGTTACCGATGAGGCTGCTGAAATGCGAGATGAAAGACTCAGTGCGACCCTGAAGCATGTCGAGCGTCAGCTCCGAAGCATAGAGTGAAGGCACCGTTAGCCCGCCGGAAAGGTCTTGCGCGCTGATGTCGGGTTCATAACCGATGAGCAGTTCGATCAGGCAGATAGTGCCCTGGGCCACATTGAGGGCAGTGGCGCGACCGACCGGGTCGCTCCATGCGTCCACCACCGTGAAGTCGTCGCCCTTGTGGAGAGCAATAGCGAATGTCCCATCGCCGAGAGCATATGTGGTCTCTTGCTCGTCAGTCGTTATGGCCGGCGGCCATCCCCATGCGTAGCCGGGGCTGTCATCGCCGTTCACGGTCACGATGTCGCTGAGCTGCTCGGATGCGTCGTATACGGCGGCCGTGTACCAGATCTGCCGTTCGCTGACGAACACGATATTGTCACCGGCGGCGTCTTCGATGTGCGGTGGAGTGACGGCCGGCCTCGCTCCGGAGCCGAGGCTTTCAAAGGCGATCTCAGCCGCTTGTGCGACGAGCTGGTAGAGGAGTGAGTTCGTCATGGGGTCAAGCGCGGTCTCTGCGTCGCTTGCGTATGCAGCGTTCAGGTTTGTCAGCACCTGGGTGAATGTGGAGCTGTCTGCAACTCTGTCGAAGTAGTCTTCGCGCTCCGAGTGCGTCGTGAAAATGAGATGCGGCATACCGCCGCAGAGTGCAAGCGCCGTTGTTGAACTACTGGCGACTATGCTCCGGGCTGTTGGGTTATAGAGGGCAATGAAGACCGGGTGACCGGTGCTCTTTGATACGATGAGCACCCACTGATAGGTGTCGGAATCGACGATGTCCACGGTGAACGTGCCGCCGGTGCTCACGTCCGCCTGTGCAATGAACGATACTGCGCGGAGGTCGTCAGCATCAACAGTAGAGCCGGTTGGCAGGTCGACCGTGCCGGTGACCGACGTGACTGGAAGGTCAGTGCTGCCCGGGGGGTCTCCATCTCCGTCCGACTCAGGAGACAGAAGCCCGCAGGAGATGAGGGCGAACGCGACCATGAGCATTGCGAGTGCCAGAGCTGACTTCGAAAGCATGTCTTCCTCCTTAGTGTACTGCGCGGTATTGCTGTCAGTGTGGTGTTCCTCAGAGCTGATGAGTGCGCGTTGTGCGCATAGGAATGCAAGAAAGGTGCCGGGTCGCGGTGCTTGCGAGGGCTCCGGAGGCTAACCCCTGTCAACGAAGTTGATGGTTCTTGCCGTGTCATACATAGTTGTGTGAATCACCTCCTCCAGTCGTAGGCGCGAACCTCACGTCTGCAAGGGAGTTAGCTGGGAGGGCCCTTCTTGGCGACTGCCTCGTGGCACGCATGATGCAAGATTCAGCCGTGTAACACGGTCATGAAGTGGGTTGCGGCCGTGAGAGGAGGGTTTTGAAACCGATCATCTCCATAGTCATGGTATTGCTTGCTCTCTTCGCGCTTGCCGCTTGGTCGGGGGGGAGAGACAGCATTACCCAGGAGATCGCTCCTGGTGTCACGGCCGCGTTCAAACACAAGATCGTTGTAGAGCAGGAGACCTGGCCGTCGGCCCTCGAAGAGACAAGAGCGGGACGTCAAATGATCCGCCTCGAGCATCGGGGCGGATTTCGTCTTCATGTGAGGGTTCGCGAGAATCCGGGCGACTACGTCGTCTGCGTCGTCTATGTGGACGGTGACGGAGAGTTGATCCTGAATGAGGACAGCCGGTTTGTGTTTCTCTACGGGGACAGGGAGGTGGAGAGCAAGGAGATCCTGCTCACCGACAGCGTCTTTGAGAGACGCGTGTTCAGCAACATGGAAGAGACAGTCTTTCTTACGGAGGACAACGGCAGATACGCGAAGGTGAGAAGCGGTGGTTACCTGACCACCGTACGTTTTGACAAGGGATCACTGGGAGGAGACCGAGGGTGGATCCCTGACGCTTTTGAACTGAGAGGAGGTGAATACAATGAAGCGGTTCTCGACCCGGCTCTACCTCGTGCTTCTGGTGGTTCTTGCTTCGCCAGTTGCGTGCTTCGCCGCCAACCCTGAGAACAATGAGACTCTCTGGGATTGGATCGTGCTGTTCTTCACCTGGGCATCGGGTGGTTGGCACGGCATGTAGGACGCGATCGACCGATTGTGGAACTCACCAGCAGGAGAAGCGCATGTTCTGCTTACCAACGGCTCCCGACAAGGGGGCCAGTGAGAAGGCCGCCCTTAGGGGGCGGCCTTTCACTATCTGACAGCATTTGATCCCTATGCCCTGATCGGCAGCTAGAAGGGGTCCGGGACTTCGAGCGATATGCCGGCAACGATATGAATGGCGACGCACCCACGCCAGTCGAACACCAGCATATTCTGCGCGCTTGGGTTTGGTTCTACCGCCCCATTCTGAACCGCGAACTCGAGGACCGGCTCTGCTGTGCCGGCGATGTAGTCCTCAAGAGCCTGGTTCATGAGCTCCACCCCGGCCTGGTCGAGCACTGCCGGGACACTGTTGTTGAGTGCACCTTGGATCGACTGGTCCGTGTATGTGACGAGAGTGACGGCCGCGCCGGCGGTGTCGATTCTCCGGACTGTGATCTCGCCTGAGATCTCCCAGTCGTGCGTGTGGGAAAAGTCGGTCACCATGTACGAGGCGCTGACAACGCGAGCGCTGTTGATATCACTCTTGGTGATGTCATTGTCATCGAGTATTTCATCAAGCTCGTCCGCGTAGTCCACCGTTTCCGGAGTTGTGAACACCGCCGACGCCTCGTTCTGCTCGAAGCCCACGCAGGTCTTCTGGAAGTAGACGATGTCCAGCACCTTCTCATCCAGCAGGCAGTCGCTTCCACTCATGGCAAACGCTACGAGCAGGAGCAGAAGCGGTATCAGAAATCTCGTTCTCATCTTTCACCCTCCTTCTCAATCTGCTAGAAGCCGATTGCCAGGCCAAATACAAAACTGTTCTGGGCAGCGATACTGTACTCCGCGTTCACCATGACCGGGGCGATACCGACGGCGCATCCCAGACACAGACAAACCGATGACTCCGCGTCGAGGTCGATCTCCTCGGTCTCACCGGACTCATCGGCATCGTAGGAGACACTCATTGAGAACGTGTCGTAGGAGAGGCCGGCATAGGGCTCGATCCAGCCGAAGCTCCGGCTGGCCTGGACCCCGATAGTGAAGGCGTTGGCCTCAATGAAATCGTCCCCAAGCGTGAATCTCTGCCACATGAATCCTCCGGCCAGGTCGACCGGGAATTCAGGATCCAGGTATTGTGAGATGCTGTGACGCGCGCCGAATCCAAGGAGCTTGACGTTTCCGATCTCGACATCGCCAACGTCGAGAGCGAAGTATCTGATCACAGCCTCTGTACCCTTGAACGAACCGAGTTTGAGCTGTGGAACCGCCATGGCGAATGAGTTCAGATCGAAGCCACCCGGGAAGGAAAACTCCGTTCCGCCGTCGCCACCGACAGTCACAGCGTCACCTGAGCCCACAACGGTCGGCGCGTCTACGGTCTGTTCAGGAGAGAATCCGCTCTGGGTCGTGGCGCTGAATGTGGCGGCATCATCTGAGAAGATGGTGCCCATCACGCGGAATTCTATGCTCCAGTGAAAGCCGTCCTCAGGTATGTAGGCTGAGTGGTACCAGCCGGAGTTGAGGTCTGCTCCGAAGGCGTCCGAGAGAGGCTGAAGGTACCCCTCCGCATTGGCGCCAGTGTATGCGGAGAGCTGGTCTTCGATCTGAGCGATTGCCGGCGCTGTCATGAGCAGAGCGAGCATCGTGAATCCGATCGCAGTAATCAGACGAGTGGGAACACGCATATCATCCTCCCTTGATTTTGAGACCATGCCGATGCGATGCATCAATCTTCAATGGGGAAAATACTCCCGTGGGGGGTGACCGTCAAGAGGACACACCTACCAAAGAAGCAAGCCCTGCGTGAATGAGCGTTCACTGACGGGTTACTCACGCAGGGCTTGCTTCGTCCGGATGCCCGAGGGTGGCTAGCTCTCCTCGTGGCTGTCGCTGCAGCTCTTCAGGTGCTCGCACGATGCCTTCATGTCGTCTGTGCAGGCGTCACGATCGCCGTCACACGCGCAGTCTGAAGAGGCGTGGTCGTCATCACAGGTACAGTCCGAGGAGGCGTGGTGGTCGTCGTTGTCGTCTAAGCTGGGACAGTGGTCCACGTCAGTTTGCTTGCCGTCCTTGCATGCCGACCCGCACACACCAGCACACGTGACTTGATCACCTGAAGTGAGTGCGGCCACGTCCTTTTCCGGGGGCCAAGCATCGGCTCTGGACGTAGTCGAGAGATAGAAACCGAACCCGAGTCCGAGCACTGCGATAATAGCCAGTACGATGATCTTTCGCATGATCCATCCTCCGCCACTAGCTGCGCTACAACATGCACACTATGAGAATACATCATATTGTTGCTGAAGCGAGAGACCGCGTCAAGCCTGAATCGCTCGGCGTCCGGGGAGGTGAAATGCCGAGGGCCGCGCGTCATGCACGGCCCCCTTCCAACGAATTTCAACACTAGGCTAGGCGGAGAAGATCTCAGCGAGATCCGCCTCCGCAGTGCCGATCGGCTTCAGATCGTACTCCCTCACAAGAAGGTCGAGCACATTGGGGGAGACGAAGGCCGGGAGCGTTGGCCCAAGGCGAATGCCCTTGATTCCCAAGTGCAGCAGAGTGAGCAATATGGCCACTGCCTTCTGCTCGTACCAGGACAATATGAACGAGAGCGGAAGCTCGTTGACGCCTACGCCGAACGCCTCGGAGAGAGCCGTGGCGATCCTGATCGCTGAATAGGCATCGTTGCACTGTCCGACATCCAGGAGTCGGGGGATGCCGCCGATGTCGCCGAACTCGAGTTTGTTGAAACGATACTTGCCGCAGGCAAGCGTCAGTATGACGCAGTCTTCCGGCACGTTCTTGGCGAACTCCGTGTAGTAATTTCTCCCGCTCCTGGCTCCATCGCAGCCGCCGACCAGGAAGAAGTGCCGAATCGAGCCTGCCTTGACGGCTTCGACAATCTTGTCTGCGATGCCCAGTACGGCGTTATGCCCGAAACCAACTGTGATGCTCTTTTCAGGTTCATCCGCGTCGAAGCCGCCTGCGGCTTCCGCTGCCTTGATGACCTGCGTGAAGTCGCGATTCGAAATGTGTGTGACTCCGGGCCAGGCAACAAGTCCCGATGTGAAGATGCGGTCCATGTAGGAAACACGCGGTTTCTGGATACAATTCGTAGTCATGAGGATCGAACCCGGGAACGCATCAAACTCCTTAGCCTGATCCTGCCATGCACCGCCGTAGTTCCCGACAAGATGTTTGTACCGCTTGAGCTCCGGGTAACCGTGAGCAGGAAGCATCTCGCCGTGCGTGTAGATGTTGATGCCTTTGCCCTCAGTCTGTTTCAGGAGCTCTTCTAGATCGAGCAGGTCGTGGCCGGAAACCAGAATGGATCTGCCGGCTACCGGAGTAACGCGCACCACAGTCGGCACGGGATGTCCGTAGGTTGATGTGTTGGCGCGATCGAGGATCTCCATTGCCTTCAGGTTGATCTCGCCGGTCTTGAGTGCCCAGGCTGTCAACTCCTCCACAGTCGCGTCGGTTCGCGTCAGCGTGTCGAGCGCCTCGTGGAAAAGGCCGTAGATTTCATTATCATCAACGCCCAGTATGTGAGCGTGGTCGACGTACGCAGCTGCGCCCTTGAGACCGTATGTTATGAGCTCCTGAAGACTGGAGATATCTTCGCCGAGCGACTCGCGCCGTGCAAGGATCGAGACCTTTGCAGCCTGAGCAAGAAGCTCGTCGTGGCTGGCGGCCGGGGTCCAGACGGCAGGGCCGTCCAGTACTTCTGGTGTTGTCCCGTCAGTCGCACAGGCCCTTTCGTAGAGCGAGCGGGCGCGGTCCTTGATCTCAGCCGCTTTGCGAATGAGGTCGGCCATGCGCTCGTCGTCGAAGTTGACGTTGGTCACGGTTGTGAAAAACGCCTCTATGATGAAGACATCAACGTCTCTGTCCACTGCGCCATGCGCGCGCGCTCGGTGCGCCCACATCGAGATCCCGGTGGCAACGTGGATCAGAAGATCCTGCAGATTCGCGGTCGAAGAGGCCTTGCCGCATACGCCGGCAATAGAGCAGCCCGTTCCTTTCGCCGTCTGTTCACACTGAAAACAGTACATTCTGTTCTCCTGGTTGGGCCGGTTCTCACCGGCTGAATCCAACTCGCCTCTCGCTGTGAATCCCCGCATGGGGATTCGGATCAACACTGGTACAATCATCGAAGTTCACATCCAACACTCCGCGCTGCAACAATCGGCATGCTTGAGACACTTCGAGATCTCTATCGCTTATCCACGAGTCGCAGCTCGTGCAAGGTGATGGCTGCCAGACCTTCTACGATTTCCGTGCTCACCTTTTCCAGGAGCTCGCCCAGAGGACACCGCGACTTGTTACAGAGGGGGAGGCCTGCGAGGCAATGCTGAGTCTCCAGCTTGCCTTCCATTGCCTCATACACATCGCGGAGCGTCACTTCGGAAGCATCGACGGAGAGCCGGAAGCCGCCATGAGGTCCGCGCGTTGCCGCGACCAATCCTGCCCTCGACAGCCGCGCCAGAACCTTTGCCAGATGTGCCTCCGACGCTCCCAGGATTTCAGCCATGCGGCCTGCGGTCAGGGGGTCGTCTCCGGCCCCTGCGAGAATTGCGGTGGCGTGAATGGCAAGCGAGGCTGCCTCCGAGAAACTGACTGCGCCGTTCATGCGTTGCTCCGTATCTGAATTTGACTGCGTGGGTCGAGAGCTAGGCTTCTGTCCGAACAGTAACTTCTCACAGGTCGCCTGCTCTAATAGTAGTATTCTGATACGAGAATATAACAATCATTGGTCGGATGTCAACACTCCTAATGAGAAAACCCCCGGGATCTTGACGATCCCGGGGGCGTTCGAACGCGCTGTCTCTGGGGGGGACCTGAGATCCTACGCGCTCAGATTTGCGTGTGGGGTTCCGGGTCGATGATCCTCAGGTCGCCTACACCGATGTCCACGTTGATTCTGAAGGTCCCGCCGGATTCGGCAGGGGTATCGGTCATGTACGCGCCGTCGCGCTTGACGAGATTGCCGGGGTCGACACCGCCAACGCCCGTATCGCAGTCGAGAATCACATTCGTCTGTCCGGGGAGGCGGAGAACGATATCGCCGACGCCGCTGTCAATCCCAATGGTCACATCGTGACTCCGGATGTCTCCAAGCTTCACGACCGTATCACCGACTCCGGCATCGACGTCCAGCTCCGTGAGCGTCATACTGGTGAGGTCAAGCTCGGAGTGCCCGACACCGGTATCGACCTTGATGGTGAGCGCAATGTCGTCCGAGAAGCGGAGGTGCCAGTCACAATCGGCGCCGCGTCCTACGGATCCCCTCGTTGTGGACTGGCGCACCGTCAAGGTGCCGTGTGAGCCGGATTCTGTGTATGCGATCGTGGGCTTCCAGCTCGGCACATTGTATGTGAACTCAGCGTCCATCAATGTGCCGGCGCCGCCCTCGATGACCAGGTCGCAGACGCCCACATCCACGAGAACGGTCACAGACTTGGCTGTCGTGACCGAGATAGTCGACGTCTCAGTCACCATTTCTCCGACAGGAACAGGCGGGCCGCCGTATATGCAGCCCGTTGATGTGGCGAGCGCCACAGCCATCGCCGATATCAGCAGGGTTCTGTGTGCAGTTCTCAATTGTGTCTCCCTGTTTGCTGTGCCGTCTCCGCCGTGTTGAATGCGGCGACCATCACTGCTTCCACCAATGTAGGACACCACCAGGGGAGGCAGGGTTTCATCATGAATCTCTTCTCTCAATGACGGCGGTTCCTCTCGTAAGACCGAATACTGCGTCCGACAGGTCACCGGCGTGCTCCTCAGGGAGCTCGATCTCAAGTGTCACGCGGGTCTCGTAGTCCTCCGAAAGCACGCGAGCTTCATAGTCTGAGAGGATCCGTTTGGTTGGGTCAACGCTGGGGTAGTCGATGGTCATGACGAGGACGGTTGTCGCGATGAGCATTCTTGTGGGAAGGTCGGCAATGGCGCTTTTCACGCCACCGCTATACGCTCTCACAAGTCCGCCCTTGCCGAGCTTTGTTCCACCGTAGTACCGCGTGACAACTGCTGCGATATCGCCTACACCACTGTGGACGAGCACGGTGAGCATCGGTCGGCCCGCCGTTCCATGAGGCTCGCCGGCGTCGCTCATGCCCACGCGGCTCGTGTCGCCGGGTGGGCCGATGACGTACGCCCAGCAGTTATGTGTGGCATCGGTAAACTCGGAGCTCACGGCTGCAATGAATGCCCGAGCCTCCTCGACCGATGATGCGTGACCGACCGTCGTTACAAACCGGCTTCTGAGGATGGTCTCCTCGACACGATGCCGAGCGGCCGGGATGGGGTAGCGTTGTCGTGGGGCCAATGTGCAGGTCTCCGTGTCAGTTCTGATCTCAAGGCGAGCTCCGAGTCTCGTGCTCGCCCCATCGCTTCTGTGAGAATAGTGAGTGTTGGATGATTATGCCACTCTGGGATCCAAACGCAATCTTGATTCACTCTGGTCAGGAGATGGGCGACTGGATTCCCGGCGCGCCTGCCGAAGCCTATAATGACTATCTTGTCACTAGTTGTTATGGTGCTTGACAATCGTGAACAAACCGTGATATGGTTCGGCCTGCGTGGGCTAGCAGTGTTTCGCCAACACCCGTGCACTATGGTACCGAGTGCTGGATGGGCTCCGGCGAAACACGCCAGACAAACGAGACACGCCAGACAAGACACTCAACTCAGAAGTACTTATCCTTGGGAAAGGGGGGATGCGCATCGGAAGTTGTGCTTTCGTGAGTGACATCTCGTTCTTCGATCCAGGAGGATGCAAATGAAGGTCGTTTATCTTGCAGTGGTTGTGATTGTTGCCTTAAGCATGGTTGCTCTCGCCGTCTCGCCGACTAACGTCGCTCTCGTCAAGCAGAACGTCGTGTCCGGCGTTGCGCACCCGACCGGCCGTGTCGGTGGTGAGACCATTGCGACCGCCACCGTGATCGGCGCACTGCCGTTCTCGGATGCCGGTAACACGTGCGCGTTCCTTGATGACTACGACGAAGTCTGCCCCTACACGGGATCAACTTCACCGGACTGCGTCTATGCGTTCACGCCTGGCGCCGATGTGGTCGTCGACATATTCCTGTGCATGTCATCCTACGACACGAAGGTTTTTGTGTACGAGGATGCACACACACCGGGCGCCCCGTATGCCTGTAATGATGACAACGGTGCATGTGGCGACTACAACACGTACATGTACCAGTCATGGCTGACCGAGATTGCGTTCTACGCCGGTCACACCTACTACATCGTCGTCGATGGTTACGGCGGCGACTGTGGCGACTACATTCTCGACGTTTATGAGGTCGAGCTGTGCGTGGTCGAGTGCCCAGCGGGAGCGCTTCTCGAGGGCGAGGTCGACTGCTACGACGGATATGTTGATAACTTCAATGGTGGTATCAACAGCGAGCCGCCGGTCTACTCGTATGTCGATTGCAGTAACGAGACCATCGTGATCTGTGGTACCAGCGGTGTGTACGACTTCGAGGGCTCGGACTACAGAGATACTGATTGGTACATGCTGAACGTTGAGGTGCCCGCCACGATCACGATCGGTATCGAGGCTGAATTCGGCGCCCTCATCGGCTTCGTTGACATAGCAAACGGCGTGTTCTATGTGTCCACCACGACACCGAGCTGCACGTACGCGACGCTTTCGTACTCTGTTCCGGTCGGCGAGACGGTTATCTTCGTCTCGACGGATTCATGGGATACGGGCTACGTCTGTGGTTCCGATTACTACCTCACCATCGACGGTTACGAGTGCACGTCGGCGGTTGAGGAGGGGAGCTGGGGTTCCATCAAGGCTCTCTACCGGTAGTCTGACATGAAGGATCCAGTGCACCAGTAGCACTGGCGAACGATGACGCCCCGCCTGGCTGATGCCGGGCGGGGCGTTTCGACGTCTCTCTCAGGAGTCGTGGCGCCGTACGGGAAGGAAACGCAATCTGCCCCCGGGAGCAGTGACAAGGACAACGAGGAGATACGCAACTCCAGATAGAACAATGACAGTGGCGCCGGCCGGGAGGCCGGGCGAGTAGCTCAATGCCAGTCCGGTGGTTGTGAACACGATCGTGAGGATCGCACCCCAGATCATCATGTGAGAGAGTTTAGTAGCGAAGCGGCCGGCTATGGCAGCCGGGATCGTGAGAAGCGCGATCATCATAACGATGCCGACAGCGGTGACGAGGAGAACAATGGTCAGTGCCGTCAGGAGCAGAAGGCCGATGAAGAAGAGATCAACCGGGATTCCGCGCGTGCGTGCATATTCTTCGTCGAACGCTACTGCCATCAACTGGTCGTAGTAGATCAGAACTGAAACGAGAACGACCAGGTCGAGAATCCCGAGCAGCCAGAGGTCGCTCGTTCTGACCATCAGGATATTGCCGAAGAGATAGCCTACGAGGTCTCCGCCATAGCCGGGGGTGCGGGAGAGGAAGAGAACGCCGGTGGCCATTCCTATTGCCCATACGGCTCCGATGACCGTGTCGGTCCGTTCCTTTGCCTTCATGCTGACTATGCCTATAACGACCGCGGCGAGGAGGGCGGAGAGGAGAGCTCCGTAGAGGGGGTCAAACCACTGCCAGCCGCGCACTGTCTGCAGATAGACGGCGGCGCCTATGCCGCCGAGTACACAGTGTGCGATACCCCCCGCAATGAAAGCGATGCGGCGGACCACAACAAGGGTGCCGACAACGCCGCAGGCTACGCTGGCAAGCAGACCGGACAGGAGGGCGTTGCGCATGAAGGTGTACTCGGCGACGGCACGCATGAATTCATTCACGATCGTCTCCAATTGCACATGAGCCTACCCACGGCAATCTCCCGTCGCACGTCCATCTTCGTCGTGGTCGTGTCGGACCACCCTGATCCTCTCTCCGTACATCTCTCTCAATGTGTCCCCGCAGAGTTCTGAGGTTGCGTGGAGCACGACTGTCTTCTTTACACAGATCACCTTGGTCGCGTATTCCGATACGAACCCGATGTCATGAGACACAAGCACGATGGCCATCCGTTCATTGAGTTTTCGAAGGAGTCTGTGAAGCTGTGCTTCCATGCTCACATCCAGGTTGGCGGTCGGCTCATCGAGAAGGAGAAGCTTCGGGTCGGAGACGAGCGCACGCGCGATCAGAGTTCGTTGGCGCTGGCCTCCCGAGAGCGAAGAGAACATGCTTGTCCGTTTCTCGGACAGCCCTACCTCCGCTATGGCGATCTCAGCTCGCTCCCTGTCCCCGGATGAATACCGCATGAGACGGCCTCCGGTGAGCCGCCCGGTCAGGACGATATCCAGAACGCGGGCGGGGAAGCTAGGGTCTATCTGCGCGTGCTGCGGCATGTAGCCGATGTGGCGCCTTGCATCCAGGGGACTCGATCCAAGTACGGTAATCGTGCCGGTTGCAGGTTTCAGAAGTCCGAGCATGAGTTTCAGAAGCGTGGTCTTGCCGCCGCCGTTGGGGCCGACCATTCCCGCGAATTCACGTTTCGAAAGTGTGAAGTTTACATCGCTCAGAATATCATGCCCGCCATACGAGAATGAGACACCCTCTATTTCGATGATCGTGGTCCTGTCCTCGACCGGCTTCCTGCTCATCGTGCAGGCTCCTCTATCACTACGGTTGTTGCCGCAGCTACTGCGATGGCTATCTTCCTCAGATTGCTCGGGTAATCGTATGCCAGAGGATCGAGAGGGACGAGGTCTGCTCCTATCTCATCCGCAAGCGTCTCTGCACTTTTGGTTGTATGTTGCGGTTGAACAAAGATAGCACGGATTTCTCTCGATGCCGCAGACTCAATGAGCTCGGCGAGCTTGCGCGCGGCCGGTTCCTTTCCTTCGGATTCAATGGCGATCTGTTCGAGACCGTAGGCGTCCGCGAAGTGGCCGAAGGCCGGATGAAACACGAAGAAGCTGCCACCGCGGCAAGGCGCCAGAATTTCTGAGAGTTCCTCGTCGAGCTTGAGAAGCTCCACTCTCAGCGAGTCCATGTTTGCTCGGTACATATCGGCGCCGTGAGGGTCGATTGTCGCGAGCGCATTGCAGATGGCGTCGGATTGGGCCAATGCGAGTCCCGGGTTCATCCACGTGTGTGGATCGGATCCGTGTCCGAGCCCGTTTTCCTCTGCCTGTGTAGAGACGACTGTCATGTCAGGGCTCATGTCTGAGATTCTTGGAACGATGTTCTGCTCGAAGGGAAGCCCGATGGTAAGGTATATATTGGCTGCGGCAGCCTCGATCATCTGAGTCGGCGTAGGCTCGAATGCATGGGGAGAGCGGCCGGCCGGTATGAACACATGCGTACTCACTCTCTTGCCGCCAATGCGGTCGACGAAGAAGGCCTGCGGCACGATACTGACCAGCACACTTACGGCAGGAGAATCGGCACTCATTGGCAGGGGAGAGTCGGCGCTCAATGGCAAGGGAGAGTCGGCGCTCACTGGCAGGGGAGAGAGTGCAAGCGAGGCGGCAGCAAGCAGAATGGCGGCCGGCGCGAGGCCGATGATGCGAAGGCCGAATAGACTCCCGATCCTACCCTGTCTGGAAACATCAGCGCGGCTTTTCATGCTTCTCCCCTCCGGCGCGTCCTGCTCCGTGGTCAGGTGTTTGAGTAAGCCGTTACCCATCGAGACTATGAGCCACACTGGTGGTGTGCAAGGTAGAACTGCCGAATCATTCACTTTCCGGAGACCGTGAAACCACGGCCTTTCCATTGCATCAGAAGCATTGGTTGGGCGATAATGATTCCCATTCCCAAGCAAGGAACCTCCGAATGCACGCCGAGAACGCACTCCGAATGACACCCGGTCGCACGGCGATTCTCGATGTTCTCGGGGAGAAACGCCGGCACCAGACGGCTGAAGAGGTGTTCAAGGAGGTCAGAAAGAAGCTCCCGGGCATTGGATTGGCGTCGGTCTATAGGAACCTTGAGCTCTTTGCGGAGCAGGGGCTTGTTCGTATTGTGAGGGATGGCCGAGGCAAGCGGCTTCGAGATCAGGAACCACGAGCTTATGTTCCTGGGTGTATGTGATGACTGCGCGAGGATGCGCACAACGAAGAAGGAGAGGGACCGATATGGAACTCAAAGGAAGCCGGACGGAGACGAATCTGCTGGCAGCATTCGCGGGTGAGTCGCAGGCGAGAAACCGCTACACGTACTTTGCCGGCAAGGCGCGGAAGGAAGGCTACCGCCAGATATCAGAGATCTTTGAAGAGACTGCGAACCAGGAGCGAGAGCACGCCAAGAGACTCTTCAAGTTCCTGGAAGGCGGGGCGGTCGAGATAACGGCATCGTTCCCCGCGGGTGTTATCGGCACGACGGTCGAGAATCTCCAGGCTGGAGCGGCCGGGGAGAACCACGAGTGGACTGATATGTATCCATCCTTTGCGAAGATTGCGCGCGAAGAGGGTCTCGATGAGATCGCGTCGGTCTTCGAGTCGATCGCAATAGCCGAGAAGCAGCATGAGAAGCGCTACAACGATCTCGCTGCGAATATGAAGGCCGGCAGGGTCTTCAAGCGTGAGGACAAGGTTGTCTGGCGCTGCATGAACTGCGGCTACGTCCACGAGGGTACTGAGGCGCCTGAGCTCTGTCCTGCATGTGCGCATCCGCAGTCACATTTCGAGATCCTGGGCGAGAACTGGTAGCAGACATCCAAACAGGAAGTGGCTGGAGCGTATGGCGGATCCGGAGTGTCGGAGTCGGGCGCAGTTTCGAAACAACTAAGGAGAAGGAAGATGCAGGAGAGAACGGGACTGACAGCAGTAGAGGGGAATCTCCTGACGCTCGTCGGAAACGAACTCAAGGTTGGGGACAAGGCACCTGAATTCGAGCTTGCCGGTAATGGTCTTGAATCAGTGACCTCAGCTGAGTTCGATGGCAAGGTACGTATCGTGGCCACGGTACCCTCATTGGATACGGGGGTCTGTGATACCGAGACCCGTCGCTTCAACGAGGAGGCATCGGGGCTCGGAGACGATGTGGTGATTCTGACAGTGAGCATGGACCTGCCGTTTGCGCAGGCCCGGTGGTGCGCGGCCGCCGGAGTTGAGCGCGTCACGACGCTGTCGGCCTATCGGAGCGCCGCGTTCGGCGAGTCGTATGGTGTTTTCATCAAGGAGAACAGGTTGCTGGCTCGGGCGATCTTCGTCGTTGACAGGGAAGGCGTCATCAGGCATATGGAGATCGTAGATGACCTGACCCACGAGCCGGACTACGAAGCCACCTTGGACGCAGCTCGGAAGCTGCTGTAGCCTTGACGTTGAGCCGGTCGCGCGGGGCGCGACTTGCGAGGCGGCGGGCACGGGATACTGACTGGTCGGCAAAGGGCACCGACAACGAGGAGGAAATCACAATGACAGCGATGTCTCAGGTCTACAAGTGCGAGAAGTGTGGCAATATTGTTGAGATCTATCACACCGGAGCCGGAGCCTTGGTCTGCTGCGGTGATCCGATGGTGCTTCTCGATGAGAACACGACAGACGCAGCGCAGGAGAAGCACGTACCGGTCGTCGAGAATGTAGACGGTGGGATCAAGGTCAAGGTCGGTGAAGTCGCACATCCGATGGCGGACGAGCACTACATCGAGTGGATCGAAGTTGTCTCAGGCGGGAAAACATACACCGAGTTCCTGAAGCCCGGCGATGCTCCCGAAGCTGTCTTCCCGATCAGTAATGTCGAGCTGGTACGCGCGTACTGCAATGTTCACGGACACTGGAAGGCTTAGCTGGTGTGCGAAGTCAATGCTGGGTGGCGTCGACTCCCTGTTCGTGGTGAGAGGGCCCCGCGCGGCATGTGAACGGGTGACTCCTGCGGGAAGGTGGTGCAACGTGACGCTGGAAGAAGCCATCAGAATGGCGATAGAGTACGAGATGAAGGTCCGCGATGTCTACGTTGACGCGGCCAAACGGAGTGCAGGGACAGCTGGGGACGGGCTGTTCCGTTTGATGGCGGATGAGGAGCAGCAGCACGTCGATTACCTCGTGGAGAGACTTCGGGAGTGGAAGGAGACCGGGAAGGTCAATCCGGGCGACGTCAGGACGGCGGTCCCCTCACCAGAGGCGATCGCAGCAGGGTTGTCGAGTATCGAGGATAGCCTGGCCGGTGAATCCTCCGGGGCGGAGATGGAATTTCTCCGGAAGGCGTTCGAGGCCGAGCGCGAGACCTGCGGTTTCTATGAGAAGGTCATCGGAGAACTTGGCGATCAAGGGCAGAGAATGTTCGGCCGCTTTCTCGATATTGAGAGAGGACACCTGGCACTCGTCAAGGCGCAGATAGACGCGCTGAGTGGAACGGGCCACTGGTTTGACATACAGGAATTCACGCTCGAGTAGCGCCGAAGGGCGCCGCGAGGGAAAGTTCACTGTGGCCTTCGAGCAACCATTCGAACCGGACGGGATGTGCTTCGAAGCGCTCTACGAGCGTTTCAACCGGAGGGAATTTCTCCATCCCGACCCACTGGAACTGCTCTTTCAGTACACGGAGGTGCGTGACCAGGAGGTCGTGGGGTTGATCGCCTCATCGCTGGCGTACGGGCGCGTGGCACAGATCCTCAAGAGCGTTTCGAGAGTGCTTGAGACACTCGGTGACTCGCCGTCTGCGTTTCTTCTGGAGGCGCAGCCCGCAGCGATTGAGCAATCGTTGCAGGAATTCAGGCACCGGTTCACAACCGGGGCCGAGATGTCGGGATTGCTCATCGGAATAGGACGGATGCTCAGAGAGTGCGGTTCTCTGGAATCGTGTTTCATTGAGGGGATGCGGAGTTCTGATGAGACCGTCATTCCGGCTCTGGGAGAGTTCGTCGCGAGGCTGAACAGACTCAGCAGTGAGCGTCCGCGGACTCTGCTCGCGATCCCCGAACGCGGAAGCGCGTGTAAGAGGCTTCATCTCTATCTCCGGTGGATGGTCAGGCAGGATGAGATAGACCCGGGTCCGTGGCAGCATGTGTCGCCCGCGAAACTGGTCGTTCCGGTCGATACCCACATGCACAGGATATCGAGGGTCTTGGGGCTGACTCAGAGGCGGCAGGCTGACATAAGGACAGCGCTTGAGATAACTGAGGGGTTTCGGCGGTTCGTGCCGGACGACCCCGTCAAGTATGATTTTGCGATAACGAGAGTCGGTATCAATCCGGACGCCCTGTTCGAGTTCATCGACCGGTAGAGTGCGGAAAGGACAAACACGATGCTCAGCGGCGCGGGGCATGGCCTTTTCATGCTGGACAGGGAGTTGGGTCAGCGCACGTTCACACCGCCGGCTGGAGAAAAGGAGTAAGTCATGCCAGGTCCCTTCCGGGCAGTGAAGATCAGCGAGCATGTCTATTGGGTGGGGGCAATTGATTGGTCCACGCGCGATTTCCACGGCTACTCGACGCCACACGGAACGACGTATAACGCCTACCTGATTCTCGCCGACACCGTCACGCTGGTCGACACCGTCAAGGCGCAGTACCGTGACGAACTCATGTACCGCATCGCGTCCGTCATCGACCCATCGGAGATCTCGCTCATTGTATCCAACCATGCTGAGCAGGATCACACCGGCAGCCTTGTATCGGTCGCGCGGACGGTGAGGCCGGATCGCATCGTCGCATCGCCGATGGGCGTCAAGGTCCTGGCAAGACACACGCATGGTGCGATCGAAGTCGATCCTGTCAAAGACGGTGAGACTCTGTCTCTGGGAAACATGGATCTCAGCTTCATCGAGACGCGGATGCTCCACTGGCCTGACAGCATGTTTTGCTACCTTGGGGCAGACGAGGTACTGTTCACTCAAGACGCGTTCGGGATGCACCTGGCGTCCTCCGAACGTTTCGACGATGAGTTGGATCCAGCTCTCCTTGAGAGCGAGGCCTCGAAGTACTTCGCAAACATTCTCCTCCCGTACTCGAAACTGATAGGCAAACTGATCGAGCGCATGGGAGGGCTCGGACTCTCGCTCAAGACGGTAGCACCCGATCATGGACCCATCTGGCGCACGCGGTTCGATTGGATAGCTGATCTCTACGACAGGTGGTGGAAGCAGGAGCCCACGCTCAAGGCGGTCGTAACGTACGACACCATGTGGCAGAGTACGGCCCTCATGGCCCGCGCGATAGCGGGAGGCTTGGCGGCGGGTGGTGCTTCGCCGCAGCTCCATCAGCTCCGAGCGAGTCATAGGAGTGATGTAGCTGCGGACATCCTTGAATCCGGAGCTTTCATCGTAGGGAGTCCTACGATCAACAACCAGATGTTTCCATCGGTCGCGGATATCCTGTGCTACATCAACGGCCTCAGGCCCACTAACCTCATAGGAGCCGCATTCGGCTCATACGGCTGGAGCGGCGAGGGTGTGGCCATGGTGAACGACGCACTGAAGGAAATGAAGGTGGAGCTCATTTCGGAGCCACTCCGGGTCCAGTTTGTCCCCGATGAGGAGGACCTGACCGGTGCGTGGGCACTGGGGGAGACCATAGCAGCGGAACTCAAGACCCGAGTAGGCTAGACACTCCTGCTGACATGCACAGCCTGCGCAGTTGCAGTGAGAAGTGAACTTCTACTGGAAAAATTCCACAAATAGTGCTATAAGGACCGTAAGTTACGGTGTGGCTGGTATTCTTCGACAATGGGGGATACCGGCTGCACGCATGCAGGCTCATGCTACGCAGGAGGCAGCGATGAGAGTCGCCCCGTGGGTGTTGGCAGTCTTGGCTCTGATGGTCTCGATCTCCCCAGCCCGGACGATCGTGTTTGAGGAGAACCTGGGACAGGACGGCTTGGTCGTCGAGCAGCAATCTGATTCGTTCATTGATATCTCGTACAGACTGAGTGAGATCAGCATCGAGGACGTCGAAGTCGACGGGGAGATATTCCAGCAGATCCTGATATCGGGTCTCGTGCTGCCGAACGATGAGGGTGCCCCGAACCTTCCCGGCGTGGGAAGACTGATGGCGCTGCCCGAGGGAGCGACACCCCATCTCGAGATCCTCTCTGCGAAAGCGCAGGTCTTCACGGGAATAGATGTTCTCCCGGCGCCGAGGATTCCCTTCGAGAGCGATGATTCGCCGCTCGTCCACGTGAAGAACGAGTCCATCTATTCGCTGAATGCGGCGTTTCCTGCGGAGTTCGTGCGCCTGTCCGACGTACACCAGATGCGCGGAGTCGACGTCACCACGCTTGGTATCACGCCCTTCCAGTACAATCCCATAACGCGTGAACTCACCGCCTACACTGACATCGAGGTCCGCGTGACGTTCGATGGCGGGAGTGGTCACTTCGGTGAGGACAGATACCGTAGCCGTTACTGGGATCCGATTCTCGCGGCGAACCTTGTCAATTACGAATTGCTTCCGGAGATGGACTACGGGATCAGAACTGGTCGCGACGACGAGTACGAGTACGTCATCGTAGTGCCGGACGATCCCACATACATCGCTTGGGCCGACTCCATCAAGCAGTGGCGCACGAATCAGGGCATCGATACCGGTGTCGTGACTCTGACTGAGACGGGTTCCACATACACCGACATCGAGAGTTGGATCAACAACGCGTACACGACATGGAGTACACCGCCCGTGGCAATTCTCCTGCTTGCCGACTACGTGTCGAGCGGAGGCACCACAGGCATCACTTCGCCGACCTACGGTGGCTACTGCCTGTCCGACAACATCTACGGTGATATCGATGGTGACCATCTGCCCGAGATAGTCATGGGTAGGATGACGGCCACCGTGGACAACATCGAGCTTCTGGTCACGAAAGCTATCAGCTACGAGCGCAGCCCACCGACGAACCCTGGTTTCTATCAGAATCCGATCATGGCGTGCGGGTGGCAGGACACGCGATGGTTCCAGATGTGCACCGAGATCCTCTATGGCTATTTCGCCAACGTCCACGGCAAGACCCCGGTTCGCGAGTACGCCATCTACGACGGAACCCCCGGCACGTACTGGTCGACGAACGCGAACACATACATGTTGGAGGACTACTTCGGTCCCGACGGGCTTGGCTATCTCCCGGAGGATTCGAGCCACCTGACCGACTGGGGCGGCAATGCTACCAGGCTGAATGCGGACATCAATGCCGGGGCGTTCATTCTCCAACACCGTGATCACGGTAACGAGACGGCCTGGGGGCACCCCGCCTACGATATCGGAGACATGGCGGGTCTCACGAACGCCGACCTGCCGTATGTGTTCTCCATCAACTGCATGACCGGCATGTACGGAATCTCAGGTGAGTGTTTCGCCGAGGCGTTCCATCGCCACGAACACGGCGCGCTCGGGATCATCGCGGCGTCCGAGAGTTCCTACTCGTTCGTGAACGACACGTATATTTTCGGGATCTACGACGAAATGTTCCCGGACTTCGACCCCGGCTACCCGGTCAAGAGCCGGTTCAACGAGTCGAGCGGAGTCATGCGGCCAGCGTTCGGTAACGCGTCCGGCAAGCACTTCCTCTGGGCTTCGAGCTGGCCATACAACCCGGAGTCCAAGGAAGTTACCTACCACCTATTTCACGCGCACGGTGATGCCTTCACACAGCTCTACTCCGAGGTCCCGGAGGATCTGACAGTCAGCCACCAGGGTCTGTTGCCCATAGGCGCTGCGACGTTCAGTGTGACGGCGGATGAGGGTTCCATTGTGGCTCTCACGGTCGATGGGGAGATCATTGGTGTGGCCGATGGGACGGGCGCACCGATGGACATGTCCGTCATTCCGGCGATGGTGCCGGGTACGATGAGGCTCACGGTCACGAAGCCAAACTACTACCGCTACTCTGAGGATGTTCCCGTTATCTACCCCGTGACCTACACGATCGTGCCGGGCACGGTCCCCGTCAACATCGCGACCGATGTCACGGTCACTGTCTGGGACAGTGAGGGTTACCTGGAGCCGGATGTCGTCATCACGATCGACGGATGGGGTATTGATGCCGTCCTCGACACCACTGACGTCAATGGTGAGGCCATGCTCACGGTAACCGCGCCATACGGTGAGGATCTTGTTGTCCTCGGTAGCCGGATCAGCGAGACGTACGACTGCCTGTCGGATGTGCTTCCAGTTACGGGCGCTGCTGACCTTGCATCGGTCGACATTGAGGCGAGCGTGCCGTCAATTGGTCTGTACGGGTTCCTCGCGCCCTACTACGAAGGCACCATTACAGGTACGGCGTCCGAGACGGACTTTGATCTGCACGCTGTTGGTTGCGGCATAGACGCCGGCGCCAACTCGGGCGGCGCGATGACAGTTGATATCCTCGATACGTGCACCGAGCCAGGAACCGTTCACGCTGCCATTGGAAAGAGCGGGTTCAACGTCTATCTCGAAGACATCCTGGTCGAGGTCGTCTACGGGACGATCTCAGGATCAGTCGCAGAGAACGGCGGTGGAGCGCTTGATGGCGCGAAGGTGAAGGGCTACGTGGCGGGCGCCGACACGGCGGCCGTGGGTCCCGTATTCGATGCGCTGACGATCGCGGGCGGGACGTATGTGGTTGAGGACGAGCTCGAGATTGGCTACTACGATATCTACGTGATGAAGTTCGGCTACCTCACACACACCGAGGAACTCTTCATCCAGTATGGCGTCAACGATGTCGATTTCCTGCTCGACCCGGCGCCCTCAGGACTCGTGATGGGCGCGGTTCTTGAGGTCGGAACAATGGATCCGCTCTCGGCTTCGGTCAAGATCTATCGCGCCGACAGTGGCGAACTGTACATGGAGGTTTTCTCGGACTCGCTCGCCGGTGGGCGCTTCGAGGCGACGCTCCCGTACTTCAACTACACGTTCAAGGTCCGGGCGTATCATTACATTCCGGAGACCCGCGGCGTCGTGATCGACGAGCCGAACGAGAACGAGCAATTCTATCTCGAGCCGACGCTCGCGAACCTTCTGATCATCCAGGATGGTGGGGCGAAGGACGAGACGGTCAAGATTGACAAGACGGGCGCCGTGCTCGACACCTACGATGGTCCGCAGGAGGCGGCAGCACTGGATTTCGAGACCGACCTGATCGATCTGGGCTTCGACGTCACAATGGAGACGGCCGCAGTGAGCGACCCTGCGACCTGGGAGAATTACGACTTCATCATCTGGTCATGCGGCAACAATACTGGCCCGGTCGTAGCGCTGAGCTACCGTGATGCTCTTGAGGCGTACATTGCCGCCGGTGGCAAGTTGCTCATCGAGGGCGGTGAGCTATCTTACGACGCCTCGAGCTATCCCGGCTATCCAACGTTCGCTGCAAACGTGCTCCACTCGTACGATTGGGAGCACGACTCGAGCGGTACGGGCATCACGGTCTACGACGGAGCGCACCCGATCACGACGTTCCCGAACACGGTCGGCGACATTACAGTCAATTACTCCGGCTATGGCGACCATGACTCCTATATCCCGACGTCCGACGCCGACATCGTGATGAGCTGGTCGGGCTACGGGACACTCGCGAGCGTGCTGGTCTACGATGACACAGCGAACCCGGCGAGCGGTCAGATCGTTTTCTACTCATTCAACTACGGCGCTGCCAATGCTGCCGGGCGGAAGGACCTTCTCGAGAATACTGTCACGTATCTCATGACCCCAGAGGGTCTGCCGGATGGCAGCATATCCGGGCATGTCTTCCTGGAGAGTGAGAGCGACCACAGTGGTGTGAAGGTGACGGTCTCTCCCGGTGGCCAGAATGACTTCACCGATGTGAATGGTAGCTACCAGATCGAGAATCTCTACGCTGGAACCTACACGGTCACCGCGACGAAGGATGAGTGGAGTACGGCCGTTATGGATGAGATCGTTGTTTCAGCAAGCGGGCATGTGAGCGGCGTCGATTTCGTGTTGACCCCGGTCACCATATACCAGTACTGCGAGACCCCTGAGCTCCCGATTCCGGATAATAGCCCCGTGGGTGTCTACGGCCAGCTGCAGTTCCCGGACGATGTCGCGATCTCCGAGGTTGAGGTCTATCTGAATCTGACGCATACCTACATAGGTGATCTCATCGTGGAGATCACATCACCGGAGGGCACGACGGTCAGGCTTCACAACCGCTCCGGTGGCAGCTCGAGTGACATCCTTGGATGGTATCCGTTGGAGATCTCAGTTGATGGTCCGGGCTCGCTGGATGATTTCATTGGCGAGAATGCGCTCGGTGAGTGGGAGATCTGGGTGAGTGATAACGCAGGCGGCGATCTTGGAACACTCCACACATGGTGTGTGAAGGTGACGGGTGGCTTGCCGTGGACGGGCGTGGATGATGAGTTCGATATCCCGAGGTCGTATGTCCTTGGAGGTGTTGCGCCGAACCCATTCAATCCCATGACTGTGATAGCCTACGGCGCACCGAGAGCGAGCGACGTGGAGCTTGCGATCTACAACGTGAACGGCCGGTTGGTGAAGACTCTCGTCGAGGGAGAGGTCGAGGCCGGCTATTACAGCACCGTCTGGTACGGTCGGGACAACGATGGTCGTTCAGTCGCGTCAGGTGTCTACTTCTGCCGTATGCGGGCTGAGGGCTTCGACGATGCTGTGAAGATGGTGTTGCTTAAGTAAGTGGCGTTCTGACAGCATATCCAGCCACAGATCTGCACGCTCGAGAACTTGGGCCCCTGTGTGAATCGCACAGGGGCCCAGGTCATCAAGTGGAGTGCTGCTGGCGAAACAACGCCAACTGTGTTATACTTGTCAAGAGAGAGACAGCTGTGCCTTTGGGCGGCCGTCCTCTGGTTGCCTGTCTGTGTCCCCCAATCTGGGAGGTTGTAGATGCTCGCAAGAGACCGCAGCGGCGCTGGGTTCACGTACGCCGCGCTCCTCACAGTCCTGATCTCGCTCGCCATGGCGGCGGGTTCTGCCGGCGCTGTCGATGTGACACCGACGGCTGATACGGCCGATGTGCTTCCGCTGGAGTCGGTGGAGCTTCTGCGCGTGCCGACCGTCGATCGTGCAGAGCTGTCTTTCGAGGATGAACTCCGCGAGGAGCAGGGGCTCCCGCCGCGCTACGCGATTCCCAATGCAGTCTCCATCTCCCCGGCGACCGATGGTACATGGGAGGATGTGGACTTCGCGACCAGGCTCTGGCGCCTCAGAGTCACCTCTGACGGAGCATCGTCGATCAACCTCGGTTTCGGTCGCTATCATCTGCCGACAACCGGCAGTCTTCTCATCTATGCGGCCGACGGTTCGCACATCGCCGGTCCGTACACTGCTCTGGACAACGAGGATCACGGCGAGCTGTGGACGCCCGTTGTGCTCTCCGACGATGTCGTCATAGAACTCACCATCGCTACGAAAGCAGTGGACGACCTCGAGCTGGAACTCAGCTCGATCAACGTTGGTTACCGGGGTTTTGGTGAACTCATCGACAGAAGCCCGGGATGGTGCAACATAGACGTAGTCTGTCCGGAAGGCGACGGCTGGCGCGATGACATCGCCTCGGTCGGTGTCATCTCGACCGGCGGTTCCACTTTCTGCACAGGTTTCATGGTGAACAACACCGCACAGGATGCGACCCCTTACTTCATGACGGCGAACCACTGTGGTATCAACACGGGTAACGCGGCCTCGCTCGTCGTCTACTGGAACTACGAAAGTCCGAACTGTGGCGATCTTGGCGGCGGTTCGTTCAGCGACTACCAGACCGGCTCCTACTTCCGGGCTGGGTACTCGACCTCCGACTTCACCCTGGTTGAGCTCGATTCGGATCCAGACCCAACTCATGGCGTCACGTTCGCCGGTTGGGACCGTACGACGGCGGATGCAACAAGTGCGACTGCCATCCATCAGCCTGATGCCGACGTCAAGTGCATCAGCTTTGAGTACGATGCCTGCCAGACAACGAGCTATCTCGGAACCAGTCAACCAGGCGACGGTTCGCACGTGCGCGTGGTCGACTGGGACGTAGGTACGACCGAGCCCGGTTCGTCCGGTTCACCGCTCTTCGACCAGAACCATCGTATCGTCGGTCAGCTTCACGGTGGTTATGCAGCGTGCGGCAACGATGAGTCCGACTGGTACGGACGCATCTCGACGTCGTGGACGGGTGGCGGTTTGAGCAGCTCTCGCCTGAGCGACTGGCTGGATCCTGCTTCGACAGGTGCAACTGCGGTCGATCTCTACTCGCCGTTCGCGGCTGGGATGCGTGTGACACCGTCGTCCGCAGCGGTATCGGAAGGCAGCTCCGGCGGCCCGTTTACTCCGAGCGAGTTTATCTACGTGGTTGAGAACCAGGACGACACGGGGATCGATTACAGCGTCTCCAAGAGCGTGGCGTGGATCACCCTTGCGAACGCAAGCGGCCATCTGAACGCCCACGCGACTGTGAATGTAACGGTCACGATCAACTCTGCGGCTAACTCTCTTGGGAACGGTGTGTACACCGACCTGCTGGAATTTGTCAACGAGACCGATCACGTCGGCGACACTTCGAGAGGCGTTACTCTGACGGTCGGTCTTCCGGAACTGGTCTACAGCTTCCCGATGGACACGGACCCAGGCTGGACGACGAAGGGGCTCTGGGCGTTTGGTAGCCCGACCGGCGGAGGTGGCGAGTACGGTAACGCCGATCCCACGTCAGGGCACACGAGCTCCAACGTCTACGGCTACAATCTGAGCGGCGACTATGAGAACAGCCTCTCAGAGTGTCACCTGACGACCACAGCGATCGACTGCTCCGACCTTGGCACTGTGACCGTCAAGTTCTGGCGTTGGCTCAACGTCGAGCGCTGCTCGTATGATCATGCGTACATCCGCGTGAGCAACGACGGTTCGTCTTGGGAGACGATCTGGAGTAACCCGGACAGCCACACCGAGGATTCCTCGTGGTCGCAGCTTGAGTATGACATCTCCTCAATCGCGGCTGAAGAGTCGATCGTCTATCTCCGCTGGACCATGGGTTCCACCGATTCAAGCTGGCAGTTCTCCGGTTGGAACATCGATGATGTTGAGATCTGGGGTGTGTCAATGGGTGGAACGGATGTGATCGACCCAGGCGCTGAAACGAGACTCGCGTTGTCGCCCGCCTATCCGAATCCGTTCGGTCCGACGGCCAGCGTACAGTTCTCGCTATCCGAGCGTTCGCACATGACGCTCAAGGTCTACGATGCAGCGGGCCGGTTCGTGTGCACGCTGGAGAGCGGACCCATGGATGCCGGCTCTCACGTGGCCGTTTGGGACGGTCGTGATGCAAGTGGAGAGCGTGTCGCGGCAGGCGTCTACTTCGCCCGCATGCAGACCGAGGATTTCGATGACGCCGTCAAGATGGTGCTCATCAAATAGGAACAGTCAGCGCAAGAAGAAGCACAGCAAGGAGCCGCCCCCGCTATGCGCAGGGGCGGCTCTTTCACACGGATGAATCGATTGTAATGATGCGGGACCGTACGTAACGGTCGAGCGCGACCGTTCCATATCAGCGCAGCAGTACCACCTTTGCTGTCACAGTTTCAGTGCCGGATGACAAGGTGATGAGATAGACGCCCGATGCGACGTGCCTGCCTGCGCGGTCGGTGCCGCTCCAGGTGACCGTGTTCGCGCGCTCGTCTGCACTGCCGATATGCAGTGTTGTGACGACGCGGCCGGATATGTCAAAGACAGCCATCCTTGCATCGCTGCCGGACGGTACGGAGAAGTCGATCGATGTGCCTGACGTGAAAGGATTCCCTCGCGCCTGCAACCAGAGGCCGCTCTCCGGCGCATGACCGGCCACCGATGTGGCATCGAAACCAACCCACACAGGATTCGAGTAGGCGCGATACGTCTGGCCATCTCTTGCGGAGCGACACTCGACGCGGAAGGCCTGTGGTTCGTCGAAATTCCCCGGCGGGTATTCGAGCACTTGCTCGCCCGCGTATCCCTCCCCGATAGCATCAGGGTTGAATGAGAAGAGTGTCTGCGTGCCGGTCTCAGTCGATGACAGGAGTTCAACGTGTACGATTGGTCCGAAGTCCTCCATTGAACACCACCTGAGCGTGATCGGAAGCTCCTGGAACGGTTCCCACGAGCCATCCTCGCCAATGGCAAGATCCAGGGCGTCGTCGAAGTCGCCGTCACCATTCTCGTCAATCCCCAAGAGGACGAAAGGACCGTCAGTCACCACGCTGCGCCCAGCCCGGAGCGCTGCCAGAAGCTCACTGATTGGTGGGAGGTTGCCGGGGCCGTACGAGCCCGGCACTTGGACCACCGTCTGCACTTTCCCGATGGCGTTATCTGTTGCATAGTTGTCGAGGCCTATGAACGTCCCGTAGTTAAGATCGCCGTGCGCATCGCTTCCGCCTGAGAGGAAGCACTTGACGAGCGGATCAAGCCCTGTCTCCAGGAGGCCGTTCCACGTGGCGATTCCGGCGAGAAGCTCGTTCGGATACGGGTCGCTCGGAGTCACGCCGGCATCGAAGTCCGACCAAGGGTTGTTCTGATCGTTGGAGTACAACGAATGCCGCGTATTGAATGCCTGGAGGCCCTTGAAAACCTCGTAGCCGAGCGCGGTGGCGATATCTTCATCACCCCACATAGTGCCGTCGATGCCCCAGTCCAGGCCTCCCCACTCGGCGCTCATGTCTGACAAGGGGTGGGCCGCATACATGAAACCGCCGCCGCTGATCTGAGAAAGCACGCCGGGAAGATCCGGGGTTACCGGACGCTCGCCGAGCGCTCCGGAGAGCGGGGAGGAAATGTAGTTCTCGTTGTAGACAAGTGTATGCAACGTCTTGTTGAACGAGTCGCCATCGATTGAGGCGGCATTCAGTTCCACCGCTCGGTAGAGGCGGAAGGATGGCGAGTCAAGCATGGCGACATCATCACCGAGGACATCCCACGTGGTCCCGATGGCCGTGTTGTCGCGATAGACTGTGTTGATCCCCGTCTCGTCCTGGATCGTGTACTCCCAGTGCGTAGTCGCGTAGGAGTAGGTGCCGTCGCCCGTCTCATCAAGATCGCACGAGTGATCGGTCGTCGTAAGCCAGTGGAGGCCCATCGCCTCTCCTGCACGCACTACGGCGGGAAGGGGCGCCCCGAACTCGGCCAGGTTGTTCGTGTACATCGTGTGATAGTGCGTGTCTCCACCGTACCAACCGTCCGGCCACGGGTAGTCGCCACATCCCACGTGAACTCTGAGGTAGCGTGTCTCCTCGTAGTTGAACCAGTCGTCCTTGTAGTAGATGGAGACCTTCAGGTTGATGGCGTCGCCCGCCGCGTAGCCCAGATTCGCCGGGGTCAAAGGCGTTCCGTCCGGGAGAGACGGATGTCCTTCGGTCACTGTCGTGATCCACGTCCAGTAGTTCGACTCGTATGGATCATCACCGATTTGCTCATCGCCAAAGTCGTGGTTCCATAGAATCGTCTCACCCGACGTCACGTCCCAGCACCGTATCCAATGAAGCTCACGAATGTCATCCGAGTCGCAGTCTTTGAGAACGAGCATGAGAGGAATGGACGTGTCTGCATTCTTGACACGCCACGGTGCATCCATCATGAAGTCCTTCATCCAGGTGTTGTCGTAGCGGTCTTGCGCGCGCGGTGTGCTGGGTACGAGCAGAGCCAGCAATGCCGCGATAGCCAGTATCGAGCGAGCGGATCTAGAACGATTCCTCATTGTGCGTTCCTCCAGGGGTGTTGCGTTCTGCGGAGCCGGTCTCAAGATGCGAGCTTCGTGCCAATCTGCGAAGGCGGCGGCGCTTCAAGCAATAGAGTGCTTGGTCCGGGGTGGCGCTGTCAATATTGTTGACGCCCCGGCAGGAGTGAGTCCCACCGGGGCGAATGGTACGATCATCTGCCGGCGAGCTCTATTTCAGGAGCACGCCCTTTCTTGTTACGCTCTCACCGTTGCGTGTGAGCCTGAAGAAGTAGACGCCGCTTGCTACAGCGCGGCGGTTCCCGTCCGTTCCGTCCCATGTGGCAATGTGGCGACCCGCGGCGAGTTCGCCGCTCAGCAGAGTTGTGATCCTGCGGCCGGAAGCGTTGTACACGGCAAGTTCGACATCATCGGCCGTCGGCAGACTGAACGCCATCACAGTACACGGGTTGAACGGGTTCGGTCTGTTCTGCTCGAGTGAGAAGTGGTAGACAGTGACGCCGTTGTCTACGCCGGTCTCGGTGATACCGAAGAAGTCCAGGATCTCCGTCAGAAGGTCTGCCTTCGTCGACGGCGAACTGCCGTCAGTGAGGCCGCCGAACTCGAAGGAGCAGCCTACAGTCTTGTAGCTACCCTCATCATTCGAGACGCCGCAGCCTGCATTATCGGACGGATTCCTGAAGATCTGCACGGCTCCGCCAGTGGGGGAGATGTGGTCGATGTAGCTGTTGTCCCCGCCGTAAGTGAAACTCATCCCGTCACACATGGATCCCGATTCACCCAGTACGGTCGAGAGGTCGCCGGAGCCGTCATTCGTTCCGTCAATGCCGAAGTGACCGTTGTAGATGGTCCTTGACGAATCGTAGGCCCAGCAGTCTCCGCCCTCCATGTAGACCTGGCCGCCTCCGTTGAGGTAAGCGACGAGATTGTTTGCCTGCGTCGTGTTGAGAGAGTAGTTCTGTGAGTAGATGCCGAGCAGGATGAAGACAGCGTCGTACTCACCGAAGTCCCCCGGGAACGAGGTCGTGTAGTCGTAGCTCAGGTCCTTGGAGTCGAGGATCGACATCATGGCCGATCCCGAAACAGGCGACCCATCGAGCTCGACGATGAGGATCGGAATGCCCTCGACGATGTCAAAGCTGTGTGTCCCGCTCGCCGGGTCGTACGTGACATTGGCAGGGAAGGCCATGTCCTCGGCCTTGATCCTGTACGTCACCACATTACCGATGGAGACACTGCCCGGGAACTGGCCCTCGTATGTGAAGGTGCCTGAAATGTTGGTCATCGTGACGTCTGTCTGAGGCGTTCCGTTGATCCACGATTCGAGCGTGACGGTTCCCACCTGGATGTTGTCGGTGACCGTTGCATCTGCCGTCGGTGGCCACGAAGCCTCGGGCGTATCGGTGACGGGTGTGTGCGCG
>JAUVLP010000066.1 GCA_030600655.1 Candidatus Eiseniibacteriota bacterium | reverse complement strand
GCCGGCAAGGGTTTGGTCGTCGAGGAGTGGGGAGGCGAGACCGTTGCAGTGGAGACATCAGCGAAGACGGGTGCAGGTATCGACAAACTGTTGGAGATGATCCTGATCCAGTCTGAGCTTCTGGAACTCACGGCGGTCGCGGAAGGACCGGCGCGAGGTGTTGTTGTGGAAGTTGAGAAGGAACGGGGGCGTGGTGTTGTAGCAAATGTTCTGGTGCAGACGGGCATCCTCGAAATCGGAGACTGCTTCGTTGTTGGCACGGTCGATGGCAAGGTCCGCGCTCTGTTTGACGAACGAGGTAATAGTGTCGAATCAGCAGAGCCCTCGCAGCCGGTACAGATATCAGGTCTGTCTGGCGTTCCACAGTCCGGAGACATCCTGGCGGTGGTTCCGGACGAGCGACGGGCACGTGAGATAAGCGCGAAACGCCGTCAGCAGCAGTGGGAACGTACGACGCGATTCCAGCACAGGGTGACGCTCGAGGATCTGCACAAGCAGATCGTCGAAGGTTCTGTGAAGGATCTACGGATTGTCATACGCGGCGATGTGGATGGTTCGGTCGGCGCGCTCGCAGATTCACTCGAACGGCTATCGACGCCCGAGGTGAGAATCCAGGTGATTCGCAAGGCCGTGGGACCTGTGACCGAAACGGACATACTGCTGGCTGCTGCGTCGAACGCTGTCATCGTCGGTTTCCACATCGGAGCATCCGTGCGTGTCAGGGAACTGGCTCGACGAGAGCATGTGGAGATTCGTCTGTATAAGGTAATCTACGAGGCTGTCGAGGATATCCGTGCTGCCATGGAGGGTATGCTGGAGCCGGAACGCCGCGAAGTAGTCGTGGGAACCGCCGAAGTGCGCGAAGTGTTCCGCATTCCGAACAAGGGACCTATCGCCGGTTCGTATGTGCTCTCGGGCGTGGTGAAGCGGAATACCAAGGCGAGGATCGTGCGGGACGAGTTGGTTGTGTGTGATGGTGTGGTCGAATCCCTGAAGCGTTTCAAGGATGATGTCCGCGAGGTCCTGACAGGGTTCGAGTGCGGGATCGGCATTACGGGAATGAATGATGTGCTGCCCGGCGACCTCATCGAGGTCTACGATATCGAGGAGATCGCGCGGAGACTGGGAGCACCAACAAGTTCCTAGGGAAGCGTGAGAGAGGACATGCTTGTATCTACGCTTAAGGTGGATCTGCTCCTTCGCGAGAGCCGTTCGCTCAAGGATCGCAGGCGTGTCCTCAACAGCGTGAAAGGCAGGATTCGTTCGAAGTTCAACGTGTCGATTGCCGACGTGGGTGAACAGAGTATGTGGCATCGGGCAGTCTTGGGCGTGGCGGTCGTCTCGAATGACGGCCGTTTCGCAAATGAGGTGCTTTCCAAGGTGCTCCGGCTCATAGAATCGGAGCCGAGGGTCGAGGTGCTTGAGCAGGTACTCGACCTGGGACGATAGTGGAAACGAGGAGTGGGAGGTTGAGGTAGTGGTACACAAGCGCGTTCTGAGAGTTGCCGAGGCGACCAAGAGAGCACTGGGCTTCATTCTGGATCACAAGATCAACGATCCAAAACTTGGATTCGTGACTGTAACGAGGGTCGATATGTCCGATGATCTTCGCCACGCGAAGGTCTATGTGACGACTCTGGGTGACGCTGAAGATAAGACTCGGGCCATCAGGCGGCTGGTACAGGCGCGCGGTTTCATTCGCTGCGAGCTGGCTCAGGCACTCCGGCTGCGGGTTGCCCCGGAGCTCAAATTTGTGCGCGATGATTCAGCCGAGCGGTACCTTGAGATCAAGGGGTTACTCGACAAGATCGAGACTGAGGAGGGAACACCAGGTGTTGGGGGCCGATCAGCGAGCAAAGATACAGAAGACGCTGAGGAGTGATGGACCGTTCCTCGTAGTGTCGCACCGAAGACCGGACGGAGATGCGATCGGGACCAGCCTTGCGCTTGCCGCGTGGCTCAGAGGAGAGGGTAAGGAGGCAGCGGTCTGGTTGCCGGATCCCGTGCCGGCAAACTATCGCTTCATTCGCTCAGTGCGCCAGATAGCCGGGAGCCTGCCGTCGGACGTCTCCGATACGGTCGTGCTGCTTGTGGACTGTCCGGATATCGACAGGGCGGGGGACGCGAGCGCCTTGCTCCGCAAGGCGCGGATGATCATAAATATCGATCACCATAGGGGCAATACGCAATTCGGCGACCTGAACCTCGTTGACACAACGGCAGCAGCGGCAGCCCTTATTGTGCTGGAGCTGATGCAGGAAGCGGGGGTGGATCCGGCCCCGGAGATCGCATCGCTGCTCTATGTCGGTCTGCTGGCTGACACAGGGGGCTTTCGTTACGGCAACACTGATGCGCGTGTACTGGCCGCAGCGAGCCATCTTGTCGAGTGCGGTGCGGATCCTGCGGAGCTCTCAAGGAACCTGTTTGGCGAACTGCCGGCAGGTCAGATCCGTCTCCTGGGACTGGTTCTCAGTTCGTTGGAACTCGTGCTCGACGAACGTGTGTCTCTGATGTATCTCACCGACGAGATGAGAACTCGGGCGGGCGTCTGCGAAGAGACGCTGGAGGGTCTCCCGAGCTACGGGAGGATGATAAGGGGTGTTGCTGTTGCAGTACTCCTTAGAGAGGATTGCGGTGTCACCAGAGTCAATCTCAGATCCAAGGGTGTGGTCAACGTGAGTGCCATTGCGGCGACACTCGGTGGTGGTGGGCATGCTGCGGCCTCGGGGGCGACAGTTGATGCAACGATCGATGTCGCACGCGAAGTCGTTCTCTCAGCTATTCGTGATGCTCTGGGATCAGCCAATCTATGAACAGACTTTTCGTAATAGACAAGCCCTCCGGACTGACATCGCATGATGTTGTCGACAGGGTGAGACGTGTGTTGGGGATGAGGCGTGTGGGACATGCCGGCACGCTGGATCCTTCGGCAACTGGTGTTCTGCTCATTATGGCAGGATATGCGACGCGTCTCGCGCAATTCCTTGTGGAGACGGAGAAGGAGTACTGTGGACTGATGCACCTAGGCGTCGCGACGGACACGCAGGATGCCGACGGGAAGGTCATCGCGACCGGTGACATAAGCGGGATTGAGAGAGCCCAGGTGGAACGGGCCTTAGCACCACTAAGGGGCGACATAGAGCAGATCCCGCCGATGACGTCGGCAGTCAAGAGGAACGGGGAACGGCTCTATGTTCTCGCAAGGAAGGGCATTGCGGTCGAGCGTGCGCCAAGACCGATCAGGATCGAACGATACGAGATCACATCCTTCGCCCCACCGGTTGTGGGGTTCGAGGTCGTCTGTTCGAAGGGCACGTATGTCCGGACTCTGGTGGCGGATGTCGGTGAACAACTTGGCTGCGGGGCTCATGTGAGTGAACTGAGACGGACCAGAGTCGGACGATTCGACTCTGAGACGGCGATACCACTCGCGGAGTTCGAGGGTTCGAAAGGACACGTTGAGACGTTTGGATACTCCCTTTTCGATGCCGTACAGCAGTTCCCGGCTCTTCTCCTCAATGAGAGCGAAGCAGAAAGAGTCTCAGAAGGGGGAAGCATAGAGGTTGAGGCCGCACGCCTCGAATCACCTTCCGAGCATCTCCGCCTGACAGCGGATGGAGATAGACTCATGGCAATAGCCAGGAGGGAGTGGGGAGAGGATGGGGCCGCAGTCACGGTGCGGCCAATCCGTGTGTTTCCCGGGGAGGGTTGTTGAAAATCCTGACGAGTCCAGGCGAACTGAGGGGAAGCACGGCGGATTTGTCCATGACTGTCGGCAACTTTGATGGCGCCCACAGGGGACATCAGGCCGTTTTCTCTGAACTCGTTGCAAACGGGATGAGGAATGGTCGAAGATCTGTCGCAGTTGTCTTTGTGCCGCACCCCCTGGCCGTGATCGCTCCTGACCGTGTCCCGCAGCTGCTCAGTCCGGAGCGGGAGCGTGAGGAGCTTCTTGCCGTGTCCGGGATCGACTTCCTTCTTGCCGTTGGGTTCTCACATGAGATTGGGAGAATGACGGCGCAGGAGTTCCTGGTTTGGTTGGGGATAGGCAGGGGTTCGCATCTTGTCCTTGGTTACGACTTCCACATGGGGTGCGACAGGGCATGCGGGCTCAAGCGTCTTGGTGAACTTGGGAAGGAAATGGGATACGGGTTTGATGTCGTTGCCCCTGTCCTTCATGACGGGCTTCCCATCTCGAGTTCCCGGATTCGGAAGGTTCTGATGGAAGGTGATGTCTCGAGTGCGAGGAGAATGCTCGGCAGGGACTACTCTCTTGCCGGGGAGGTTGTGACAGGCGACGGGATTGGAGCCCGCCGGTTCGGTACACCTACAGCCAACCTCCGCCTGCCGGATACCAAACTCGTTCCAGCTGACGGCGTTTACCTCATCGCCGTGCCCTCCATCGAGGATCAGTTCGGCCTGCTGTACATCGGCAGGCGGCCGACGTTCGGAAAGGGAGAACGGCGTGTGGAAGCCCATATCTTCGACCTGGACACCGAGCTGTACGGCAGGAGATTGGTCGTTAACGTACTGAGACGCATTCGAAGCGATATCAGATTCAGCAGCGAGGGGGCTTTGGCGGAGCAGATCTTGCTGGACATTGCCCAGGGACGGGCACTTGCGGAGGAAGCCTAAGCGCAGGTGTTGAGCAAGGGGGAGGGTCTTGTCAGGGGCCGGGTCGAGCACAGTGCTGTCTTGGTCTGTCGAAGACGTGCGATTTTGGGTTTGACATGAATGTGTACGTGTGCTAAATTGCCAGAGTTGAAGATGAGGTACAGCTATTGGGCAAGAAGACGAGGAGTTGGGATTTGTCGCTGTCGAAGGAGAGGAAGCAAGAGATAGTCCACCGTTTTGAGACCCACGCTGGTGATACGGGGTCGGCGGAAGTCCAGATCGCTCTCTTGACTGAGAGGATTGAGACATTGGCCGAGCACTTCGGACACCACAAGAAGGACAATCACTCGCGACTGGGCCTTCTCAAGATGGTTGGCAAGAGGCGACGTCTCTTGAACTACCTCAAGACGAACAAAATGAGTAGTTATAAGTTGGTGATCAAGGAACTCGGGTTGCGCAGGTAGTGCGAGTATCGAGCAATCGCGTATGCCCTAAGGAGCTGGCCCTCCCGCGAGCAGTTGGGGGGGCTTTGCTTTATGCCCCTGGTAAAGGTGGAGGAAAGAGATGCTGTTCAAGTTAGAGAAGGAATGGGCGGGGAGACCGTTCTCAATGGAGACGGGGCGCCTTGCGAAACAGGCCGGTGGAGCCGTGCTGGTTCAGTACGGAGAATCAGTCATTCTGGCGACCGTCGTGAGTTCAAAGCACGCGACTGACCGTGATTGGCTGCCGCTCTTCGTCGAGTACCGGCAGAAATTCTACGCGGCGGGAAAGATCCCCGGGGGCTTCTTCAAGAGGGAAGGCCGACCGCAGACGAAAGAGATCCTCAGCGCCCGGCAGATCGATCGCCCGCTTCGGCCCCTCGTTCCTTCGCATATGAGGAACGAGATCCAGGTGTTTGTGAATATCCTCTCGGCCGATGGCGAGAACGATCCCGATATCCTGGGTATCATTGGCGCCAGCGCTGCGATGTGTCTCTCAGATGTCCCGTTCGCGGGTCCGGTCGGAGCTGTAAGGATCGGTCTCTCGGAAGGCGAGTACATGGTCAACCCGACATTTGAGCAGCTTGAGACGAGCCGTCTCAATATCGTTGTTGCCGGGACCGACGAGGCCGTGGTCATGGTTGAAGGGTCGGCACTCGAGATTTCTGAGGACGAGATGCAGGGCGCGCTCGATCTGGCACTCATCGAGATTAAGAAAGCGGTGGCGTTCCAGAATGAGCTGATTGCAGGTCGGCAGACCGAGAAGCTGGTGGTTACTCCGAAGGAGTTCCCCGAAGGGCTTGAAGCGCGCGTTCGCGGAACCTACACCGCGCAGATCAGTCAGGCGACCACTATTCGCGACAGGGTGGAGCGCAAGGAAGCGCTCGGGACTCTGCGCAGTGAAGTGTTTGAGGCGCTCGCTGAGGAATACCCTGATGGGAGTTGGGCCATCTCCGATGTGATTCATGATCTGGAGAAGGAAGCGATCAGAGGTCGCGTCATCAAGGACCGTGTGAGAGTCGATGGGCGTGGTCCCGATGATGTGAGAAAGATCACATGTGAGACGTCGGTGCTTCCAAGGACCCATGGTTCTGCGGTCTTCACGAGGGGTGAGACACAGGCGCTCTGCGTGACAACGCTTGGATCGACGAGGGATGAGCAGAAGATCGATGCCCTGGAGGGAGAGTCGTGGAGGAGCTACATGCTTCACTACAATTTCCCGTCATTCTCCGTGGGTGAGGTGCGACCGATCAGAGGACCGGGCCGTCGTGAAATCGGCCACGGAATGCTTGCTGAGAGGGCCATTGAGCCTGTACTCCCGACAACAGAGGTATTTCCCTACACGATCCGCCTTGTCTCCGATATCCTGGAGTCGAACGGGTCGTCCAGCATGGCCACGGTGTGCGCCGGTTCGCTGGCGCTTATGGACGCCGGTGTGCCGACGAAGTCCGCTGTAGCGGGTATCGCCATGGGCCTTGTCAAGGAAGGCGATGATTACGTCATCCTTACGGACATCCAGGGTCTCGAGGATCATATCGGCGACATGGATTTCAAGTTGGCCGGGACAGAGGCGGGCATCACAGCGTTCCAGTTGGATTCGAAGATCGGTGCCATTCCGTCACAGCTTCTCTCGGAGGCGCTTGGGAAGGCCAGGGTAGCCAGATTGCATATTCTCGGTATCATGGCTGAATCGCTCAACGCTTCGAGAGCCGATCTCTCACAGTACGCTCCCCGAATCGTGATGGTGAGGGTACCGCCGGAGAAGATCGGCGAGATCATCGGTCCAGGAGGACGCGTCATACGGAAGCTCCAGGAGGAGACCGGAACGAAGATCGATATCGATGACGAGGGTATCGTCAAGGTTTCCGGTACCGATGCCAGCGGAGTGGAGTCGGCGCGAACGACGATCGAGCTTATGATAAGGGTCCCGGAGGTTGGAGAGATCTTCGAAGGACCTGTCCGCAGCATCACGGATTTCGGCGCCTTCGTCGAGATTCTGCCGGGACGGGACGGCTTGGTGCACATCTCGGAGCTTGAGTACCACCGGGTGAATAGCGTCGCGGATGTCTGCAAGCTGGGCGATATCATGAGGGTAAAGGTCATAGGGATCGAGGACCACGGCAAGGTTCGTCTGAGTCGCAGGGCCCTCATGGAGAAGCCCGAGGGGTACGTGGAACGCCCCAGCAGGCCTCCAAGCAGGCGCCCATCCAGGCCGGGTGGACGAAGTGGTGGCGACAGAAAGAATCGCAGGTAGTTTGCTGAAAGGCCCGCCGGTTCGCCGGCGGGCCTTTTCTGTTGTTACGAGCCGGTTTCATTGTATAGTCGGTCGCCGTTCGGATCTGTATGGGTTCTGCGAGAGGATGCCGGTTGACTGAGAGACTCGAGATCGAAATAGCCCGTGTAGGCGGGATCGATGACCTGCCGCTTCCGAAAAGGATGAGTGAGGGCGCGTCGGGCGCGGATCTATACGCAGCGATCAGTAAGAGCGTGATCATAGAGCCGGGGGCCTTCGCTCTCATACCCACGGGAATCGCTATGGCCGTTCCGCGGGGTCATGAGGCGCAGGTGCGCTCGCGAAGTGGATTGGCCGCCAGGAATGGCGTGTTTGTTCTCAACAGCCCGGGAACGATAGACGCGGACTACAGAGGCGAGATTGGTGTCATACTGGCCAATCTGGGGGGAGAGTCGTTCACGGTTGAGCGTGGTGACCGAATCGCACAGATCGTCGTGTCATGTGTCTCCGAAGTGAAATGGGTAGAGAAGAAAGAGCTGGGAAGGACTGGAAGGCAGGACGGCGGTTTCGGTCACACAGGCGTGAGTCACGATCGGGAGTGATCGCTTTGACGAAGGCCAGAGAGACAGGTTCTGAAAGCGTGAAGGCGTGGCCGCTGGACTTTGTGTTCCTCCTTCGACCGGCCGTTATGGTGCCACTCTGGCTGTTCCTCGTACACGGCGCGCGTCTTGCTTCCGGAGGGGAGAGCCTCTGGTCTCCCACTCTGCTTCCCACTACGAGAACGATCCTCGCGCTGACCTCGATGAGTTTCATGCTGGGTGGAGCATACATCCTGAACCAGATCGCCGATATCGAAACCGACAGAGTCAATGACAAGCTCTTCTTGCTCCCGCGTGGGATCATCTCCGTGCGTGCAGCGCGGTTCGAACTGGTCGTGGTCTGGGTTCTGGCGCTTGTCGCAGCCGTCGCTCTGCCCGGTCGTTTCGCGATCATTCTTGCGGCCTCGCTGCTCCTGTCACTGACATATTCCAGTGGACCCGTGTGTGCCAAGGCCAAGGCACCTCTTGACCTCATCTGGAACGCTGTTGGTTTCGGGGCCTTGGGAGCAGCGGCGGGTTGGACGGCGGCCGGGGCGTCGCTTGGAGCGTACGCACTTCCGGCTCTCTCCTACATGCTCGCTGTGGCCGGAATAACCGCATCGACCACAATCCCGGATCTGGAGGGCGACGAAGCGGCGGGGTTGTCGACGACGGTCTCCGTTCTAGGGAAGAAGGCAACGAGTCTGCTGGCACTGGTTCTGCTTGTGGCTGCTGCAGTTGCAGGTGCGATAGCCCGAGAACCCGTGGCTGTTCTTGGTTCGGTCGTTTCGATTCCGGGACTGGTGCGCGCCCACGTGTCAGGGCGTCGAGAAGACCGGACTCGTGCAAACCAGGTAGCCGTCATGGTGTTTGCGCTCTTCGTCTGCCTCTGGTCCCCGTATCTTCTGATTATCGTTGGATGTGTCATCGCGGCCTCGCGCGTTTACTACCAGAAGCGTTTCGGGATCAGCTATCCGGGACCAGGCACTCCGTGATTCGTTTGAGCGCGCGTGTCATCGTGACTGAGGGCTTTTGGGTTGACAACGCTCCGACGGCCTCCGTATCCTCTGCACATTCGCGAAGACAGTCGGAGGAGATCAGTCCATGGATCGGGAGCGCATCGCGAGTAGGTTGTCGCGGGTCATGTTCGTGGTTGCGGGGGTGGCTGCGGCCTCACTCATTGCGGAGTATGGGTTCTATCTGAACCCGTCCCATTTCCGCATTCTCCATCTCATAGACATCGTTGTCGTGGGCCTGTTCATGCTGGATGCAGGTGTGAGGTTCTTGCTTGCGCGCCGCAAGGTGGCATTTCTAAGAGCGCGCTGGCCCGGGTTCGTGATAGTCATGCTCATAGCTGCCCAGATCGCAACAGTAGCTCTGCTTCGGGGAAAGGGGTGGCTGGCGCCGTTCCTCGAGGAGAGGAGCGTGTTCTCGTTGGCGAAGGGCTACATTGTTGTCCTGCAAGGTTACCTGATCGTCTTTATTCTTGGTGAGATGGTGAGGCTCAACCGGCGTCTGGCTACTTATAGGATCAAACCGGCCAGAACCGTCATATTCTCCTTCCTGCTGATCATCCTGGTCGGCACGTTCCTGCTCTCGACACCGAGGGCGACGCCTGAGGGGTCGATCCCGTTCGTGGACGCTCTTTTCACGGCGACATCGTCGGTCTGTGTGACGGGGCTTATCGTTCGCGACACGGGGAGTGACTTCACACGCTTGGGGCAAGGGGTGATCCTTGGCCTGATACAAATCGGTGGGCTCGGTCTTATCACCTTGACGGCGTTCTTCGCGATTGTGATGAGACGTAGCCTTGGTGTAGGGGAGAGCCTCGTTCTACGTGGGATGATGACATTCGAGGCTGTAGGGCGAATCGGTCGGACACTCAGGTACATGATCGCCATGACGTTCTTTCTGGAACTCCTGGGTGCAGGTTTGCTCTATGTGTTGATGAGGCCTTCATACGGCACAATTGGAGACGGGATCTTCACATCCATTTTCCATTCCATATCAGCCTTCTGCAACGCCGGCTTTTCTCTCTTTTCGACGAGCTTCGAGCGCTACGCGGACAATATCCCAGTCAACCTTGTGATGACGTCGCTGATCATCATCGGTGGCCTGGGTTTCCCCGTCATCATGAATGCTTTCGGACGGCGACCTCTGGTTGCTGGGCGGCGGCTCACGACATCGAGATGGTCGCTTCACACTAAGCTTGTTTTCTTGATGACAATTGCGCTTCTCGTGATCGGGACAGTTGGTTTCCTGGCATTGGAGAACGACGGCATTCTCGCCGGGAAGCCGTTCGGGGAGAAGGTCCTGACGTCCTACTTCGCATCGGTGACTGCAAGAACTGCCGGTTTCAACACTGTGAGAACGGCGTGGCTCGGTCTTCCGACCTTGTTCCTTCTGGCTGGGTTGATGTTCATCGGTGGATCGCCGGGCGGAACCGCTGGTGGTGTCAAGACGTCGACATTCGGTCTGGTTCTCGCCTCGATGGCGTCTGTGTTCAGGGGAAAAGGTAGCGTAGAGCTCTTCAAAAGGCGGATACCCGACAGGATCGTCCGTGAGGCTCTGATCGTGCTCGCTATGGGGATCACGGTGGTCAGCTGCGGCACATTCGTGCTCGTGGTCTTTGAGGATTTGACTTTGAGGCAGGTCTTGTTTGAAGTAGTCTCGGCGTTCGGGACGGTCGGGCTGTCAACGGGAATCACGTCCGGTCTCTCTGTGGCGGGTAAGCTTACTCTGATGATCATAATGCTGACCGGTCGGATCGGGCCCCTTACGCTCGCTGTGGCCATCGGACAGAGACGTGCGGAAAGCCGGTACGACTACCCCGAAGGGCGGGTCGTCATCGGGTAGCGGCGGACCCTGTGGCGTTCGTGGAGGTAACGATGAAGAGATTTGCGGTGATAGGCCTTGGGCTTCTCGGTCGCACCGTGGCACGGGATCTGGCGGCCCGAGGAGTCGAGGTGATCGCGATAGACCTCGATCAGGAGCTGGTCGAGGAGATCGCGGATGAGGTCACGCTGGCGGTTCGCCTGGATTCCACGAACCGGGATGCATTGCTGCGACAAGGAGTGGACAAGGTAGACGTGGCCCTGGTCGCTATAGGGGAGAATTTCCAGGCAGCGGTGCTTACGACGGCAATCCTCAAGGAGTTCGGAATCGGGCGCGTGATCTCGCGAGCCGTTACGGAGGATGAAGCCCGCATTCTGAAGCTTGTCAACGCGGACGAGGTAGTTCTCGTTGAGGAACTCGTAGCGCGCAAGCTTGCTCAGGGGATGATGGCGCCGAGTCTGGTTGATACAGTTAAGTTGTCGCAGGGTGTCAGTCTTGCCAAGGTCAAAGCGGCAAAGGAGATGTGGGGAAAGACGCTCGCGTCGCTGAAGTTCCGGCAGCGGTACAAGTTGAACGTGGTTGCTGTGATCAAGCCTGAGAATGTGGAGAGTGAGAATCGGGAAACGTTCCTGCTTGATCCGGAGGCGGTCATCAACGAGGGGGATGTGCTGCTGGTAAACGGTCACGATGATGCCATCGAGCGACTGGCGGCCGACGACAGCGACTAGAGAGAGTGACATCGGCGCAGGATGAAAAGGCTTGCATTTACCCGGAGGCTTGATGAGGCAGCGTTACTACATCGAGGATATCGGCGACTATGCGGATCGTGAGGTTACGCTGAAGGGCTGGCTCACGGGCAAGCGGTCGAGCGGCAAGATACTCTTTCTCCAGTTCCGCGATGGAACCGGATTCATTCAGTGCGTGGCTAGCAAGACCGATATCGGAGATGAAGCGTTTGCGACAGCGGCCGGGCTGACAGTAGAATCCTCCCTGATAGTGACCGGCGTGGTCAGAGAGGACAGTCGTGCTCCCGGAGGATACGAGCTCTCCGTGACGGGAATCAAGGTTGTGCAGATCGCCGAGGAATACCCGATCGGCCGCAAGGAGCATGGGGACGCCTTCCTTCTTGATCACCGCCATCTATGGATACGTTCCTCACGACAGTTTGCTATTTTGCGAATCAGGGCAACGGTCATATCAGCTGCACGTGACTACTTCGACTCACGCGGATATACGATGCTGGATACGCCGATCCTGACGCCTGCGGTTTGCGAGGGGACGACAACACTTTTCGCAACCGACTATTTTGGCGAGAACGCCTACCTGACGCAGAGCGGACAGCTCTACAACGAGGCAACGGCGATGGCGTTCGGGAAGGTCTACTGCTTCGGGCCGGCGCTGCGCGCCGAGAAGAGCAAGACAAGGCGTCATCTGACGGAGTTCTGGCAGATAGAGCCCGAGATCGCGTACGCGGATCTGAGCGACATCATGGACGTCCAGGAAGAGCTGGTGTCAGAGATTGTGGCTCGCGTGGTCAAGGACCGAGCGCGAGAGCTCGAAATGCTGGAGCGTGACACCGCCGTGCTGGCGCGTGTTCAGGCGCCGTTTCCGCGAGTGACCTATTCAGAAATGGTGGATCTTCTGAGCAAGCACGGAGTGGAGTTCGAGTGGGGGAAGGATTTCGGCGCGGAGCACGAGAGGGTGATGTCGCAGACCTTCGACCGTCCATTCATGGTGACACATTTCCCCCGGAGCGTGAAGCCGTTCTACATGGAGGCCGATCCCGACGATGAACGCCTTACGCTGTCCGTCGATATGCTTGCGCCCGAGGGCTACGGTGAGATCGTGGGCGGAGGGCAGCGAGTGACCGACCTCGCTACACTGGAGCGGGCAGTCGATGATGGGGCCCTTCCGCGGGCCGACTACGAGTGGTACATCGACTTGAGGCGCTTCGGATCAGTGCCGCATGGTGGTTTCGGTCTTGGCATTGAGCGAGTGGTCACGTGGGTGTGTGGAATCCACCATCTGCGCGAGACGATTGCGTTCCCGCGCATGCTGAATCGTCTTCGCCCTTAGTGAGTTCATTCTTCCCATAGACACATTCCCGCTCAGCCGTGGAACGCCGCGGTGTGTGTTGT
>JAUVLP010000100.1 GCA_030600655.1 Candidatus Eiseniibacteriota bacterium | reverse complement strand
AGTGTCGGCACGACTTGGATGTACCAGAGCAAGGGAACTGCGGACGATCAGCCAAGACTTGGTGAGGAGCCGTCCCGGACCGTGGTGGGCGATGTCAATTTCAGTGCACAGTTCAGACCCGAGTTCATGACGAAATTCGCGGACGCAATCCCGTTCATCGACACGGACGCGGAATCTTCCCTCAAGATCGCAGCAGAGGTCGCCGTCTCGATTCCGGAACCCAATACGAAGGGATTTGTTGCCGTCGACGACATGGAAGGAACCCAGAATGTGAGCCGACTGGGTGTGATGAGGCGCCTCTGGGTTCCTTCAAGTGTGCCGGTAGAGCCGATGGGTGTTTCTGCAGTCGACCGGGTCAACATCGACTGGTACAACCCGGATCGTAAGGTGCGTGAAGGTGATCTTCATCCGGACCTTCCGTCCCAGGAGGCAAACGATACGCACACGGTACTTCAGATCGATCACAGCTCGACAGGTTTGTCCTCTTGGGCCGGTGTGATGCGGCTTCTGGCGAAGACCGGAAACGATTACACGAAGTACGAGTTTCTTGAGCTCTGGATTCACGACAATGGTGATCGACAGGGGAAGATTCACATAGATCTGGGTACTATCAGCGAGGATTTCTACCCGCTTGCTGATCCGAATGATGAACTCGACACTGAAGACGAGGACCTGAATGGATTCGACTACTACGAGGATACCGGCCTCGATCTCGTTGATGGTGTTGATGCGGATGCGATTGCGGGTGATGATCGTAACGACGACTATTCCTTCACGTATGGGTCCGACGACTACACAGGGATAAATGGGACGGAGAACAACGAACGACTGGACACCGAGGACTTGAACGGAAACGGGTACCTCGACACGGACAGCAAGTATTGGGAACTTACCATTAATCTGTCGGCCACAGGGGACACCTCCTATATCGTGCAGGATAACAGTGATGTTGAGAGCGGCAATCACTGGCGTCTCTACCGCATCCCGCTCAGAAAGGCAGTCGCTGTCAACGGCATGACTGATTGGACTGTTGTCAAGTCAGCCAGGCTCTGGTTCGAGGGACTGCCGATAACTGATGACCCATTGATGATCGGCGGTATGGACATAGTGGGAAGCCAATGGGAACCCGGACAGATTCGCGATGAGGAAGGCGGCGCTATTCCTGAGGACGAGCTGGAGCTCTTCGGGGAGTCATTTGGCGTAACGTCTAAGAACACCAAGGAGGATTTGGACTACGAGCCCCCGTACGATCCCGGCACCGACGATGACACGGATCTTCCGAAGCGAGAGCAGTCGCTGGCGCTTCTCTTTGAGGAACTCGGGAGTGAGCATGAAGCCTGTGCAGGACGGGTCTTCTACTCAGACCAGGATTACACGGGCTACCAAGCTCTGGAGCTGTATGTCCACGGAGCCAGTGATGTGGAAGACAGCACGCAATTCTTCATTCGTCTTGGCGCCGACTCGCTTAACTACTACGAGTATCGCTTCAACGTGCGAGCGGGGTGGCAACAAAGGGCCGGGGGGGCAACGAACAAACTTGAAATCCCGTTCACGCTTTTCACGGATGTGAAACTCGACAAACCCGACACAACGGTCTCGATCTCGGTTCCGGGAAGCACGAGCGGGATCGATGGAGAGCTTGTCACCGTAACGGGTTGGCCGTCGCTCTCGAGAGTGAAGCGGATCAGTGTCGGTATCCGGAATGGCAATGAGGATTCCGTATCGAGCCGGATATCGGGAGAGGTATGGGTGGACGATATCCGATTGAGCGATGTCCGGAAGGAGATAGGCCTTGCGGAGAGACTCACGATAGGGATGGACGTCGCGGATCTTCTCAGCATAGATTTCGATCTCAGGCACGTAGATGGCGAGTTCCGATCTCTTAAGCAGACCCAGGGTTCGGGCCGGGATAACCTGACTTACAATGTGAACACCACACTTAGCGCTGGACGATTCGTGAGCGGGCTTGGCGTTTCTGCTCCAGTGAACGCATCGATCAAGAGATCCGTTACACGGCCGAAGTTCTCAGCCGGTTCAGACATCGTGCTGTCCGATGAGCAGAGCGATGCCGAGCAGACGACGGCTCTTGACAAAAGCGTGAGTATGTCGCTTTCGCGGAAACGACAGTCACCAGATTTCTGGACGCACCTGCTCGTCGACGGTCTGTCGCTCAGAGGTTCTATGGCGTCCCACGAGAAGCTGGCGCCCACGCAAGCGGACACGTCTACTACGATTCGCGGCAGGGTGTCGTACAAGTACGCGCCACAGAAAGCAGGGATCCGGATCTTCGGGGATACGAAGATCTTCCTCAAACCAACCAGCATTCGCTTCAATGCGGACACGCACTTGATTCACAGCCAGAGTCACGCGATCGCATCAGACGGCGTTAAGACGGTGAGAAGCGAGACGTTCGACAAGAAACTGAACGGCGATGTAAACGTTGATTTCCAACTGCTGGAAAATCTCAGAATATCACACACGGTGGCGGTCAGGCGGGATCTGGTTGACGAGAACCGGCCATGGGCAGGGCTCAACATAGGGCGTGGGACTGAACGCCGATATTCCAACAGTGCCACTTTCAACCCGAAATTCGGGAAGTGGCTGTCGCCACAGTACAGTTTCTCCTCGAGCTACACGGACAATCACGGACCCGAGGTTGGAAGGATCGGAGATCCGGCGGGTGTGCGGAATATCAGGGCGCAGAGTAATCAGCAGGTGAGGATAGCGTTCGACCTGAAAAAGCTGATCGGATCGGGATCTACCACCACGAGAAGAAGGCCTCAACCGCGCGGGGAGGATACCGATCTTGAAGAGGGAGATGAGGAGAGTGGAGAGGGAGAAGAACCGGAGGTGGGTGGCGAGGGCCCTGGTTTGGACGCACTCCTGGATCCTGTCCTCGCGTTCATCAGGAAGATGGATGCTATCGATGGCCGGTACTCCCTGAAGCGAAGCTCGCGGTTTGACAGGATTGCCTGGGACGAGGTCCCTGGCTGGAGCTACAAGCTGGGACTGGTTGAGGCGGAGTCGGCAGACGATCGGACAGAGGAGCGAACTGTCGATCTGGGGACCGGCGTCAAATTGACAAGCCAGATCCGTCTGAAGGGGGACTACAAGCGAACGGTGAGCGGCAGATGGTACAAGAATGCCATCTCGGATTCCCAATTCCTACTGACGAGAACGGAGTCAATGAACGAGACCACCAAGGGGTCTCTTTCGTGGTCCGGTCTCGAGAGGATGGGGCTACTTTCCGACATCTTCAAATCCGTGCGGACTCGGAGCGGTCTTGAATACAAGCGATCCTACTCGGGTCCCTTTGGCGAGCCTTCCAGCAGAGGGAACTCGCTTTTATTCAGCCCAGTCTTCTCAGTGGACGCATCTCTGAGGAATGATGTGAGCGGAAGCTTCTCATGGGACAAGAGGAGGGTCCGTACCTTCAGCCTCGGTGGAGTTGGCTCGGTTACCGAGGATGAGACTAGTTCGACAAGTCTCACCGTAAATTACAGATTCTCGGCGCCGCAGGGTCTCAAGCTGCCGTTCTTTGGCCAGAAATTGAGGTTTACGAGCTATCTGACCACGTCGCTGACTCTGAGGACGTCTTCGAAGGATTCGCGGACCGCGCGGGACGAAGGGGTTCTAGCAAACGTAGATCCAACATCTTCAACCAGGGACTTTTCTGTGATAGGTGACGCCACGTATAGCTTTTCACGAAGTGTCTCTGGTGGACTGCAAATGAGCTTTTCGCAGAGCAAGGATGTGAAGAAGGATCAGACCCGCCGGACCATAGGTGTACATGTCAGTGCGGAGTTCAAGTTTTGATGGGACGCGGTGGAGAAGGAGATGACCGAAGGAGGCTAGGAGCATTGCTGCTAAGTGTCATCGTTCTGGTGGCACTTGGGGGATGTGGTCGCGCCGAGTTTGACGGTGAGGCGGCTCACCGCCTTATTGAGGAACAGTGTGAGATGGGACCGCGGTTCCCCGGCAGTGCTGGCCACGCGAGAATGCGTGACTGGCTTGTAGTTGAAGTGAGTCGTTACACGGACGCAGTATCCGAGCAGAGATTCGAGATTGCCGGTCCCACCGGAACGGTCGAACTCACGAATGTCATAGCGTCGTTCAAAGTAGGCGAAAGACAGCGCATCCTTCTGGGTGCCCACTGGGATACACGCGCTGTAGCGGAGCGTGACCCGGACCCGGCCGTGCGCGAGAGCCCTATCCTGGGGGCAAACGATGGGGCATCGGGTGTTGCAGTGCTCCTGGAACTCGCGCGGCTCATGTCCGAGCGCGAGCCATTGGTTGGCGTCGACCTGGTCTTCTTCGATGGTGAGGATGGAGGGGACGAGGGAGGTTTGGGGGAGTGGTGCATCGGATCGACGTACTACGGGGCACATTTGGGAGACTACTGCCCGGAATATGCAGTGGTCATTGATATGATAGGCGACTGTGAACTCTCGGTTCCGATAGAACCCAATTCATGGGCGGCGTGCCGGCTGGAGGTAGACCGCGTCTGGTCTGCCGCAGAGAGAGTGGAGTCGGAGAGTTTCATCAGGTCGCCTGGAACGGCTCTCTATGATGATCATATTCCGCTCATCCGGGCCGGGATCCCATCGGTGCTGGTAATCGATTTCGACTACCGGTATTGGCACACCTTGCAGGACACCCCTGACAAGTGCTGCCCCGAGAGCCTTGGTGAGATCGGGCGCGTGCTTGTCGAGCTGATCTACTGAGCGGCGAAGCAGAATTGCAGCCGGGGGCAGCGTAGCTGTGCGGTGTCCCAAGAACTGTGTTTCGCAGGAACCCCTGCCAGCCTGTCCAAATTTTCACTTGCGTCCATGATCATCGCATGGTATCTCTTGTATCGAAGTGGGCGCGTGCCCACTTTCCGAGTGTTTGGGCGACGTAGCGAGGCGGCGATGCAGACGATCGAAGACACATTGTACGAATTCACATCGGAGTTCGTGTCGGGCATAGGTTTCAAGCTGGTCGACGTACGAGAGGTTACGGAATACGGTCGCAGGGTATTCAAGTTCTGCATCGACCACGCTCAGGGCATAACGGTGGCAGATTGCAGATTGGTGAGCCGCGAACTTGCCTACTTCCTTGATGCCGAGAGCGAGGTCGACGGAGCATACGTGCTTGAGGTGACCTCTCCCGGGCTGGATCGTGATCTGGTTAAGGAGCGGGAGTACGAGCATTTCGCGGGGCGAAAAGTGCGGCTGGTGCTGCGAGGCGGAGGCGCTGATGGGGTCATGGTGGGAACGATTGTGAGTGCGCAGGGTGGAAAGCTGACACTCAAACCCGACGGCGTTGAGGAAGTAGAGATCCCACTATCACGCATCGCCCGGGCGCGTCTCGAGATCGAGATGCCCTAGCCAGAGATGGCACTAGGATGACCTGAAGAAGAATCATGGGGTGAGTGATCGACGCCCCGACCTGCTGAGCAGGGGGAGACACCACATGAACACCGGGGTTCTGGAAGCGCTACGAAGGGTAGCCCGTACGAAACAGCTGGACAATGGAATCCTCGTTGAGGCACTGGAGGCCGGCATACTGTCGGCGGCCCGTAAGAAATTTGGACCAACCGCAGACATCGAGGTGAGCATCGACGAGGAAAACGACACACTGGGTGTTTTCCTCAACAAGGTGGTGGTGGAGGTGCCCGAGGACGGTGTTGTTGAGCTGGACCTTGAGGAGGCGCAGGAGATCGATCCCGCGGCCGAACTTGGTGGAACAGTTCAGGTCGAAGTGCCGCTGGACGAGTTCGGTCGGAACGCAATCCAGGCAGCCAAGCAGATTGTGGTTCAGAGGGTAAGAGAGGCAGAGAGGGAGCACATATACGAGGAGTTCCAGGAGAGAATTGGAGACATCATTACAGGTGACGTCCAGCAGATCGAGCGGGGCGGTATCGTTGTGAATCTAGGACGGACGGAGGCGCTACTGCCGCCGAGAGAGCAGATAAGGCGGGAGCGCTACCGACAAGGGGACCGGATACGTGCCTACCTGGTGTCGGTTGAGAGGACCACGAAGGGGCCACAGATCCTTCTGTCCAGGACACATCCGAACTTCCTGAAGAAGCTTTTCCGTATGGAAGTGCCAGAAATATACGACTCTGTCGTGGAGATAGTTGCCATCGCGAGAGAGGCGGGTGGACGTTCGAAGGTTGCGGTAGTCTCTTACGACGAACGCGTCGATCCGGTCGGAGCGTGTGTGGGGGTGAAGGGTTCCCGGATTCAGACCATAGTACGGGAACTCGCCGGGGAGAAGATCGACATCGTCCCATGGAATGCGGACCCGTCGGTTTTCGTGGGTCGCGCGCTGAATCCTGCCAGGGTTTCAAAAGCTGTGGTCAATGAGGCCGATCATTCTGTGAGAGCGATCGTGCCGGACGACCAGCTCTCTCTTGCGATTGGCCGAGGTGGGCAGAACGCGAGACTGGCCGCGAAACTCACAGGATGGAAGATCGATATCGTCGGAGAGAAAGAACACGCGCGTGATTTGGAAGTTGCGCTGGTACAGCGTGTCCCTGTTAGCGGACTGCCGGGTGTGGGACCGAAAATGGCTGACGCTCTCACGCAGGCGGGCTATCGGCATGTGCAGGACCTCGATGGTGTAGAGACAGAGGCTCTCCTGTTGGTTCCCGGCGTTGGTGAGAAAACGGCTGAGAAGATATCGATTGCAGTCGCAGCCGTACTCGAGGTGCTTGAGGAGGAGAAACAGTCGCTCATCCGGAGTATGGAGGAGCGTGCGCGTGAGGAGGCGATGGAGGCTGAGCGCGTGAGGAGCGAGAGTGAGTTCGAGGATGACTCCGAGGATGACTCCGGGGATGAGGTTGAGGATGATGCCGGGGATGAGGCTGAGGATGACTCCGGGGATGAGGTTGAGGATGATGCCGGGGACGGTGCCGAGGAACCGGAACATGAGACGGAGACCAGCGAGAATGATGAACAGGAGCGCTAGCTCCTTGTCTGGATTCGATATTCAGGATTAGCGGAGGTACCTATGGGGAAGAAACGAGTATATCAGGTAGCTAAGGAGTTTCGTATATCGACGGAGGCTCTCATCGGAATGCTCGGCAAGCTGGGTGTCGAGGTGAAGAGTCACATGAACACAATAGATGAGATCGCTATAGAGCGCGTCCGAGCCGAGTTCGAGAAGGAGAAGGACGCGGTCAAGAAGGAGTACGCCAAGAAAGTGAAGAAGGCGGCTCGCGAACGATCCCGGACCGCGGTGGTTCAGCCGAAGGTGGATGTGAAGGGTAGGGAGAAGGCGGCCGCGTCTCACAAGAAGGCTGTACCTAAGGCAGGCGTGAGTTCGGACGGGAGAGGGAAGACGAGGGAGAAATCCGGTGGTGGTAGTGCAGGTGATCAGCGGGGTGGCGGAGCGGTTCTCGTGAAGCGCACAAATGCAGGTGCACCTCCGAGCCGTGGGCGCCGGAAGCGGAAGCCCCGGGTAGATCAGAAGACAGTCGAGGCTACGGTCAGGCGGACGCTCGCAACAGGGGGCGACAGACGGCCGGCAAAGCGCAGGCGGAAAAAGGAACGTGGTGAAGACGGTCAGACTCAGGCGCCCGAGAAGTTGCAGATGCCTGAGTTTGCCTCGGTAGCTGAATTTGCCGAACAACTTGAAGTCGCACCCAATGAAGTAATCAAGAAGTGTCTTGACCTAGGTCTCATGGTCACGATCAATCAGCGCCTGGACGAAGACACACTGACGCTCTTGGCAGAGGAGTTTGGCGAAGACGTTGAGTTCCTGCGCGAATATGGTGAGGACTTGCTGGAGGAGGCGCGCGACAGGGTCGATTCTGAGGTCGACGCCGTCGAGAGAGTTCCTGTCGTCGTTGTGATGGGACACGTGGATCACGGCAAGACCCTGCTTCTGGACTACATCAGAAAGTCAAATGTCATAGCAGGGGAAGCGGGGGGAATCACCCAGCATATCGGTGCCTATGTTGTGAAGGTGGGTGGGAAGGCGATCACTTTCCTTGATACACCGGGTCACGAGGCCTTCAGCGCGATGCGTGCAAGAGGCGCCCAGATCACCGACATCGTGATCCTGGTCGTAGCCGGAGACGACGGTGTCATGCCCCAGACTATTGAGGCGATCGACCATGCAAAGGCCGCGGATGTGCCCGTGATTGTCGCTATCAACAAGATGGATCTTCAAACGGTGAACCCGGACAAGGTGAAGAGTGAACTTGCCGGCAAGGGTTTGGTC
>JAUVLP010000082.1 GCA_030600655.1 Candidatus Eiseniibacteriota bacterium | reverse complement strand
ACTGTGCGGCGAAGTAGGAGATGAGAGCGGCAGCCAGGCTGCCTACAATGGCTATCGGAAGGTTGCGTATCTGAGAAGATGCCACGACCGAGACCTTCTGGAAAATCCCGACAGCGGCCCAGAAGATCAGTGCTGCTATGGCTATGCCGATGGCGTTTTCAACGATGACGAGGTTTCCTCGCCCACCGCGGCGGGAAATTCTGGCGCCCGCCCATACCAAGCCGGAAGCAGCCACGTCCGACCCCGAATGCCACGCATCCGCTACGAGTGCAAGGCTCCCGGAGATGAACGCCAGCACGAGTTTGAGTATGACCAGACCAATGTTGATCCCTATGGATATCAACGCGGTCCGTTCGACCCTGTCCAAGCCTCGCCTCCTCGCCCGGCAAACTACCCGCCGGCAAGGACACGGGTCAGAGAGCGCCGCGTGCTAGTCATCGGTGACTACACGCGCCACACCCACAACCCTGTCCCCGGAGTTCAGATTTATCACCTTCACTCCCTGCGTGTTGCGTCCAATCAGCGAAATCCCGCCGACGGGAAGGCGAATCATGATCCCGTTCGCTGTCATTATCATGACATGGTCGGTCTCATTAACAACGTGAACCGCCACGACAGAACCATTCCGCTTGTTGGCTTTGATCGATATGACCCCCCTCCCACCGCGCTTGATAACGCGATAGTCGGAGATCTTGGTTCTCTTTCCATAACCGTTCTCCGTTATCGACAGAACGGTTCCCGCCTCGCCAACGACAACGGCCATATCGACGACCTCGTCGCCCTTCGCGAGCAGTGTACCACGTACACCACGTGCTGCGCGACCCATCTCGCGCACGTCTTTCTCGTGGAAGCGGATGGCCTTCCCAAGCTTCTTCGTCAGGAAAATATCGTGTCTGCCGTTGGTCACCGCAGTATCGATAAGCTCGTCTCCGGCGTCGATGTTCATCGCCCGGATGCCACCTCGCCTTGGATGCGAGAAGGCTGACAGACGTGTCTTCTTCACCACGCCGTTGCGGGACGCCATGATGATGAAGTGGTCGTCGTCAAAATCCCTGACCGGCAGGAAGGCGCGAATGTGCTCGTCCTTGCCGAGCTCAAGAATATTTACGATCGCCTTGCCTTTTGCCGCGCGCCCCGCCTGTGGAATCTGGTGCACCCTGAGCCAGTGGCAATGACCCGACTGAGTGAAGAAGAGGATGTAGTCGTGGGTCGAGGCTATGAACATGTGCTCGACGAAATCGTCCTCTTTCGTCCCCATGCCGGCAACACCCTTCCCGCCACGCCGCTGTCTGCGGTACGTGCCGACAGGAAGACGTTTGATGTAACCGGAGTGCGATATCGAGATGGCCATGTCCTCTTCGGCGATCAGATCTTCTATCGTGAAGTCCGTCGTCGCATCCACTATCTCCGTCCGACGCTCATCGCCGTACGCCTCGACTGCCGCGTCCATGTCCTCCTGGACCATCCCGAGCACCTTTGTGCGGCTTTCCAGAATGCTCTGCAGCATCGCGATGAGCTTGATGATCTCCTTGTACTCATCCTCTATCTTCTTCCTCTGAAGCCCTGTGAGCCGCTGAAGACGCATGTCGAGAATGGCCTGCGCCTGAATCTCCGAGAGTTTGAACTTCCTCATGAGACCGGCCCGCGCAGTATCCACATCCTTCGAGGCTCTGATAAGCTTGATGATCTCATCAATGTGATCGAGCGCCTTCCTCAGGCCCTCGAGGATGTGCGCTCGGGCTTCGGCTTTCGCGAGATCAAACTTCGTGCGGCGGACAATGACAATCTCGCGGTGCTCGATAAAGGCATTGATCATCTCGCGGAGCGTCATGACTTTCGGCTCACCGTCCTTGAGTGCAAGGAGGATCGTGCCGAACGTCGTCTGCATCTGTGTATGCTTGTAGAGCTGATTCAGAACCACGGCCGCCATTGCATCGCGCTTGAGGTCTATGACGACGCGTATACCGTCACGATCCGATTCGTCCCTGATATCGCGGATGCCGTCGATCTTGCCGCTCCTGACAAGGTTCGCCATCGCCTCGATCAGATTCGACTTGTTCACCTGGAACGGGACTTCGGTGACGATGATGCACTCCGCGCCGTTCTGATGCGTCTCGATATTCGCCCGCGCGCGGACGATTATCCTGCCCCGCCCGGTCGTGTAGGCATCGCGTATCCCGGCACGACCGAAGATGATCCCACCTGTTGGAAAATCCGGTCCCGTGACGATCTTGAAGAGCTCCGTGTCGGGGGCGGAGGGATCCTTTATCACGAGACTGACCGCTTCGGCCAGTTCCGTGAGATTGTGAGGAGGTATGTTCGTCGCCATGCCGACAGCGATACCGGATGCTCCATTCATAAGGAGGTTCGGGAGGCGCGCGGGAAGCACGACAGGTTCCTCCCGCGTCTCGTCGTAGTTCGGAACGAAATCTACTGTGTCCTTCTTGAGGTCGGCCAACAGGTCTTCGGCTGTCCGCCGGAGGCGCGCCTCCGTGTACCGTTCCGCTGCCGCTCTGTCTCCATCGATCGAGCCAAAGTTACCTTGGCCCTCGACGAGCATGTAGCGGAGTGAGAAGTCCTGGGCCATCCGGACCATCGCGTCGTAGACGGCTGATGTCCCGTGCGGGTGGTAGTTGCCGGTGACGTCACCGGAGATCTTGGCGGACTTTCTGTAAGGCTTGTTGTGCGCAAGGTTCAACTCGTCCATCGCTACGAGGATGCGTCTCTGCACCGGCTTCAGCCCGTCCCTGACGTCGGGCAGAGCGCGAGACACTATCACGCTCATCGCATAGGCGATGTACGACTTCTTCATCTCGTCTTCTATAATGACGGGGAGTATGCGTTCGGTCTGTTGTGCCATCCGTCCCTCGTGAAGTCTATACGTCCAGGTTCTGCACCAGTTTCGCGTGCGACTCTATGAACTTCCGCCTCGGCTCTACCGCTTCTCCCATCAGAATGTCGAAGACCCGGTCCGCCTCTGCAGCGTTTTCAATTCCTACTCGATACATCACGCGCCGCTCCGGATCCATTGTGGTCTCCCAGAGCTGGTCAGGATTCATCTCGCCGAGGCCCTTGAAGCGCTGGATGTGAGCGCCCTCACGTCCGACGCGTTTCAGGGTCTTTGCCAGTTCCTTCTCGTTGTAGATGTAGTGTTCCTCTTTGCCTTTCTTGACTCTGTAGAGCGGAGGCTGCGCGATGTAGATGTGACCGTTCTCGATAAGCTCCGGCATGAAGCGGTAGAAGAAGGTCAGAAGCAGTGTCCGGATGTGCGAGCCGTCAACATCAGCATCGGTCATTATTATGGTTCTGCCATACCGGAGCTTCGCCAGATCGAACCCGTCAGACGCCCCATCCTCAGTTGACGCCCCAACCCCGGTCCCGAGAGCCATCACGATCGTCCCGATCGCATCATTGCTGAAGACCTTGTCGATTCGCGCCTTGAAAACATTGAGGATCTTCCCTCTCAACGGGAGGATCGCCTGGAAACGCCGGTCGCGACCCATCTTTGCTGACCCGCCAGCGGAGTCTCCCTCGACAAGGTAGATCTCGCAGTGTTCCGGGTCGGTGATCGAGCAGTCCGCGAGCTTGCCTGGAAGCGACCCGCTCTCGAGAGCCGTCTTTCTGCGGGCGAGGTCGCGCGCTTTCCGTGCGGCCGTCCGAGCCTGGAAAGCCGACACTGCTTTGTTGATTATCTTCTTGGCAACAGAGGGGGTCTCCTCGAAGAACTCCGAGAGCCCCTCCCCCACAACTGAGGCGACGAGGCCTTTGATCTCGCTGTTCCCAAGTTTGGTCTTCGTCTGTCCCTCGAACTGTGGCTCTTTGACCTTGACACTTATGACGGCGGCAAGACCCTCGAGACAGTCATCGCCCTGCACGGCCTTCCCGTTCTTCCCGAAGAGGTTGTTCTTCTCTCCGTACGTATTGATGGTTCTTGTCAGTGCCTGCTTGAACCCTGTCAGGTGCGTTCCACCCTCAACCGTGTTGATGTTGTTCGCGTATGAGAAGATGCTTGACCCGTAGGAATCGTTGTACTGGAACGCTACCTCCACAACCGTATCGTCGCGCGTTCTCTCAAAGTGGACGATCTTCGGGTGAATCCTTGTGTGGTTCTCGTTGATGTATTTGACGAAGTCCCGCAGGCCGTCCTTGTACCGGAACTCGGTCTTCTCACCCGACCGCGCGTCACTCACAATGATAGAGAGTCCGGCGTTCAGAAACGCGAGTTCCCGACAACGATTAGCAACTATTTCGATATCGAAATCGAGGTCCTCAAACACTTCGCCGTCGGGGTAGAACGTTGTCTTGTTGCCACTCTTCTTCCTCTTCCCGATCGGTTTGACCTTGTCGTCGGGTACTCCGCGCGTGTAGCTCTGCTTGTAGACGATTCCATCGCGGCAGACCTCGACAATGCATCGCTCAGAGAGCGCATTGACAACCGAGACGCCGACGCCATGGAGACCGCCGGATACCTTGTAGGAGGATTTGTCGAATTTGCCACCCGCATGGAGGACGGTCATGACAACCTCGAGGGCTGACTTGTTCTGGGTCGGGTGTTTGTCGACGGGGATACCACGACCATTGTCTTCAACCGTGACGCTGCCGTCTTTGTTTATCGACACGCTTATCTTGCTGCAGAAACCCGCCATCGCCTCGTCAATGGAGTTGTCGACAACCTCATAGACAAGGTGATGAAGGCCGCGTTTCCCGGTGTCGCCAATGTACATGGCGGGGCGTTTACGGACAGCCTCCAGGCCCTTCAAGACCTGAATGTGTTTCGCGTCGTATTCGCCGCCGGCAGCTTTCTTGGCCGGGGTCTTCCTGGTCGCAGCCTTCACTTTCGTTTCGACTGTCGCCTTTGCTGCAGAGAGAGCGGCCGTTGTCTTTTTAGCCGCGCCCTGCGTGGCCGCCTTCTTCTTGGCCGCGCTCTGCGTGGCCGTCTTCTTCTTAGCCGCGCTCTGCCCGGCCGTCTTCTTACTCTTCGCCATCTTCCTCGTCTTTTCCGCGGTGGCTGATGGTGGAGTCATGTAAGGTGGAACCTCCAAGCACAAAATGCACGTGTTCGATAGCCTGTCTGCCGACCCGCTTGTTGACCTCGCGCAGGATCCGACGCTTCATAAGCGAGAGTTCCTGCGACCAGACAGAACTATCCACTTCTACAAACAGACGCCCCCCAGAGACCTTCAGAGCACGAGCATGTTCAGCAACCCTCGGCCCAACGATGTCCGGCCATTCAGTCACCGCCCTCTGCTCGGACATCTTCTTCGCCAGACCCAGATCGTTGATGACGTCCTGCAGAACCTTGCCGATCAGCTCTGCCCGCCTCACTCTCTAACAACCTCCCCCGCCTCAACGCTGAAGCAAGTACTTCTTTTCATGATCCGATCCGGCAGGCGCCCCGTCGACGTCATGAGGGCCTGCCCAAACTCCCCCGCGAACTCCACTAGCGCTCCAGCTCTCACTTCGTCCAACTCGGAGAGGATATCGTCGAGAAGAACTATCACACCCTGTCCGTTCTGGTCGAGCGCCGCTGCTTCACCCAGCTTGAGAGCGATCGCCGCTGTGCGGTGTTGGCCTTGAGAACCGAACGACCGCAGCAAGCGCCCGTTGAGTCTGACCTCCAGGTCGTCCCTGTGTGGACCAAGAAGAGTGAACCCGCGCCTCTTCTCATCCTCGGAGATTCGGGCCAGGGCTTCCCGAAAGGCATCTTCGATATCGGCCGCAGGATGCGCCGCCTCTTCGTCGCCTTTTGCCGAAAGAACTGTGCCGCGGTAGCTGAGCTCCAGAGCCTCCACCGCAGAGATGCGGGAGTGGGCGCGCGACACACTACTTGTGAAGAGCGGAAGGAAGGCAAGTCGTGCTGCAATCACCTTGCTTCCGTACTTCACCAGCCTGTCCGTCCAGACTTCGACAATCCGGTCGGACTCCTCATCCGGCGACCACGAGAGAAGCGCCTCGTTTCTCTGCCTCAGCGCTCGACGATAATCGGCCAGCGCTCTGAGGTATCCAGCGTCGAGCTGGCAGAGCGTCATATCGAGAAGCCGTCTTCGCTCCGCCGGCCCCCCTTTTGTAATCCAAGTGTCCTCTGGGCTGAACCATGCAACGCGGAGAACACCAACCAGATCCGATAGCTTTGTCAGGCATTCACCCGCAACCCGGACCTCTTTTCCCTCCGACCGGGTGAACCGGAGCACAAGCCTGACAGGCGTCTCTCCAGATCTCGCCTCTCCCCCCACACCAAAGCCGCGCTCTCCCCACTTGACAACCTCGGTATCGCTGCTCCCCCTGAGCGACCGCGCGACCGCAAGATACGACACCGCTTCGAGAACGCTCGTCTTGCCCGATCCATTCGAGCCATGGAACAGGTTCAGCCCGCTGTCGAGTTCAACCTCCAAGCAGCTGTAGTTTCGGAAGTTTTCGAGCCGCAACGTCTGGAGCCACACCCGCTTGCCCTTGGCCGGCGTTTCCACGCCCGCTGCTAGGTCGACAGCCTGAGCGGCATAAGGAGACACAAATGCTCCTCTCCCTCGACCGGCTCTGCCGTGCTCACGACCGCCGCGCCGACAGGACTTCCGAGAACGAAGCGCACGTTGTCTCCGTCCAGATGTTTGAGCACGTCGAGAAGGTAGTTGGCGTTGTAGCCAACCTCCATTTTGTCAGCGTCGAACTTCGCCGCAATCTCTTCCTTCGCCTCTCCCACGTCGGGTGTCGAAACAACGAGTTCGACCTTTGTCTTCATGAGCCCAAGCTTCACCTGGTGAGTGAGGGCGTCGGACAAAACCGCCACGCGTTTGACGGCGCTCGAAAGTTCCTCTCGTCCAATTACAAGGTTCTTCTTGTTGTCCTTTGGAATCACCTGGCCGTAGTTGGGAAAAGGCCCTTCGAGAAGGCGCGAGTTGATTATGGTGTCACCAACAAAAAAGACAACGTGGTTCTCCTGCACCGCAACCTTCACCGTCTCCCCTGACTCGGTGCCAATGATCCTCGTCGCGTGCGCGAGTGCCTTCGGTGGGACGATCACGTCCTTCCCTTCGTTCTTCGCGAAGTCGCCCGCCACCTTGAAAGTGGAGAGGCGGTGACCGTCGGTCGCCGTCATGCCCATGGCCTTCGCCGTGAACTCCCAGTATGCGCCGTTGAGTGACGGCCGGGTCTCGTCCTTGCAGATACAGAAGCTCACCTTGTCGACCATGCGAACAAAGAGCTCCGCGTCCACATCGAAGGCCGCGGAGAGGTCGCTCTCCGGCAGCTTCGGGAACTCTTCCGTCGGGATACCCACAATTTTGAACCTGCCCTTGCCCGACTTGATAGAGATTTCCTCTCCATCGACACTGACGGTGACACTGGCCTCACCAAGAGCTCTGACGATCTCTGAGAACCGCTTCGCCGGCAGTGTTATTCCGCCACTCTTTTCAACATCGGCCTCTATCTTCGTGGTCACCGTCATGTCGAGATCGGTCGCCGTCAGCGAGATGGTCTTGGATTTCTCATCGGCTTCCAAGAGGAAGTTCGCGAGGATGGGAAGGGTCGTCTTTGGCGAGACGACGGCCAACACTCTCTGGATCGCCTTCTCCAGGTTCTGTCGGGCGATGGAGAACCTCATGAGCTACCTCCAAAGAAAGGACTGGCTGGTACTTGTGGAAGGTTTGGTGCTCGCGTGTTCAGAAGGCACAACCCACCGTCTCGAGACGGCTCCACCTTCGACGTCATTATAGAAACGGAAACGCCGACCCGCAAGGCAAATCGCTCGCCCGGACACATCTCCAACTCACCCCCGCACTAGCGACAAAGCAGGTGCTATGGCGCCCGGGGAACAAAGCGAACGGCCTCTCCCCCACCGGCAGCAAGACGGACCTCAAGCTTCTCCGAAGCGTCAACTGCCAGCGTCCGTATCTCGTAGCTCTGCGGGTTGGTCAGCCAATCGGCGTCAGGCCCGTCGGAGTACACGGTCGCCTCGTAGGTTGCTCCACGCTCCAGAAAATCCAGGGCGAATACCATCGTCCGCGGCTCCTCGTCCGTTATGCTCCCGAGGAACCATTCCTGCCCGCGCCTTCTGACTATGGTCACGTGATCTCCGATCGCCGCGCTGAGCACGCGCGTCTCGTCCCAGTCGCAAGGCACTGCCTGTATGAATGCGAAGGCTGGGTGGTTCTCATAGTTCTCAATGAGGTCGGCTGCCATCTGAAGCGGACTCTCCAGCACGACGTAGAGTGCGAGCTGTTTCGCGAGCGTAGTATGAACCCTGTTGTCCGGCTTGTACTGGTCGAACGTGATATCGAATATCCCCGGGGTGTAGTCCAGGGGCCCTGCGAGCATGCGGGTGAACGGGAGTATGGTCGTGTGCTCCGGAGGATTGCCGTCGCTCCACGCGTTGTACTCCATCCCCCTTACACCCTCACGCGTCATCATGTTCGGCCACGTGCGACGGATCCCTGTCGGTTTGATCGGCTCATGAACGTCCAGCATAATGTGGTGCTTCGCCGCCTTTCGAACAATGCTTCTGTAGTGCCGCACCATCCACTGTCCGTGGTGATGTTGTCCTCGGGGAAAGATGCCACCGGCGTAGCCGGTCTTGACCGCCCGTATTCCCAACCGCTCGTAGAGCGCGAACGCTTCCTCGACACGGTCCTCGTATGTGGGAATGTCTCCTCCTGTCTCGTGGTGTCCGATGAGTACAACCCCTCTTTCCCTGGCATATGCGGCCAGACCTTCGAGGTCAAAATCTGGGTACGGTGTGATGTAGTCGAACGCGCCGGCGCTCCCCCACGTCTCCCACCCGGTGTTCCACCCCTCGACCAAGACGCCTCCAATGCCGTGCTCGGCCGCGAAATCAATCATCTTCCTGGTGTTTGCTGATGTCGCGCCGTGGTTCTCCCCCTGGCTCCACGTGTCTTTGCCTATGTGCATCCCCCACCAGATCCCGACGTATTTCATCGGCTTGATCCACGAGTGGTCCTTGAGAGCACACGGTTCATTCAGATTCTCTATGATGTGGGACTCAACGAGGCCACCGGGAGTGTCCGACATCTGGATGGTCCTCCATGGGGTAACAAGCGGCGCCCCTCCTCTGACCTTGATGCCATCCGGCCACGGCACGAGGTCGCACTCGAGGCTGAAGCCCACCGGCGCCTTACGGAGCGTCATCCCTGCGTAGTCGGTGAGGTTTGCCTCGTGAATGCTTATATAGAGACCTTCCTCTGTGCGCATCGTTACCGGAGTCGCCACAGCCTCCACGTTCGCCAGGCGCGTCTGCCTGTAGATGTGTTCGTAGCTGTCAAAGTCAGCCGGGATCCACCACGTAGTGTGGTCACCCGTGAGGCGGAACTCGGTCTCCTCAGAAACCATCTCAAACGATCTGAACCCTTCCTGGTCGGGGACAAAACAACGGAATGCGACACCGTCGTTGTATGCACGGATGATCACGTCCATCGTGAGACCGCTCCCCTTCTCAAGCGTTACGGTCACCTCGTGGCAACGGTTCTCTACGTGCGCGTCCGATCCCCACACCGGTTCCCATGACTCGTCCACTTGTCGCTCGCCCATACCTCGAACAGTGAACCCTCTGTTCAGGGGCTCGCGCTCCAGGAAAAGGAAGCCTAGCCTTGAGTCATCGACAATTCTTCGACCGTCACGCGTCACCGAATAGCATGGTCGTCCGTTGACTACGGCGAGATGTATCGCAGTTCTTCCGTCTGGCGACAAGGCGGTCACGGCCTCCTTCCCCACTGCGGATCCTGCGAACATACACAGAGCGAAAACTGCTCCGAGTATTGATACAACATATGTTTGCATTAAGTTCTCTCCCTGTCTCTGTCTGGTACAATTTCGTGCGGAGTCTCAAGTTCTCCACACCGGTAGTTCTCTACTTCTTCACCATATAGAAAAACAGCAGTAGTAGTAGAGGCTGTGGATATGTTGATAGCCTCCCGAATTCACGTTGGTGACAGGAGATGGTGCTGCGGGAACAGGCGGTTCGCGCCCGAGCAGCGTCCCCCGTTGCCGTGGACGATGTCTGGATAACTACACAATGTTTCAACAGGTGTTACCACGCGTCTTCCTCTGTGGACGCCCGTCCACACTTCACCCCGCCTTGTCCACAGTCCTGGGAGCTCAACTGTGGAAAACCGCAACACGTCTCTGGTGTGCAGGTGTGCACGGCGAGAGCCCTGGGTGTTTCTGAAAGCGAAGGTGTCTGCTTGCATCGTAGAGCGCGATCTCGTGCGGTCCTGGGTCAGCGGTTGAACGTTCGGTTGTGTCTGGGGGTGTTCAGGGGGACTACGCCTTCAGCATTCTCTTGAGATTCTCGACGTCTCGCTGAATCTGTCCATTCTTCTCCGTCTCTCCCTGGATCTTCCGGTGTGCATGAAGCACGGTCGTGTGGTCGCGGCCGCCAAACTGCTCGCCGACCTGTGCGAGAGACATGTGAGTGAGTTCCCGAGCAAGGAACATCGCAACCTGACGAGCCAGCGCGATCTGGCTCGCTCTTCCACGAGCCTTCATCTTTTCAACAGGAACACCATATGTCTCAGCGACCGCTTGCTGGATGCGTGCCACAGAGACTGGCCCTCGCGGCTTCCCAAGGAAAGCGGACAGTACCTCTTTGGTGAGGTCGACCGTTATCTCGCTTCCTGTGAGACTTGAGAAGGCCAGCAGTCGCACGAGAGAACCCTCCAGCTCTCGGATGTTCGTGGCGACACTGTCTGCTATGAGGTGAATCACGTCGTTTGGGATTGAGATTCCGTCCAGCTCGGCCTTCCTGTTAAGGATGGCGATTCGCGTCTCCAGGTCGGGCGGTTGGATGTCCGTGACGAGACCAGACTCGAATCGTGAGACCAGCCGTTCCTCCAGTGTTGCGATCTGCTTTGGCGGCCTGTCGCTCGTCAGGACGATCTGCTTGTGAGCGAGGTAGAGAGCGTTGAACGTGTGGAAGAACTCCTCCTGCGTGCTCTCTTTGCCGGCCAGGAACTGAATGTCGTCGATCAAGAGAAGGTCTTTGCTTCGGTACTTGTCACGGAACTCCAAGGTCGCGTTTCGCTGTATCGATACAATGAGTTCGTTCATGAACGTCTCGGACGAGACGTAATGAACCGACATCCCCGGCCGGTGCTCCTGGACATAGTCACCTATCGCGTGCATGAGGTGGGTTTTACCCAGTCCTACGCCCCCATATATAAACAGCGGATTATAGGTGGTTCCAGGGGCCTCTGCTACCGCCATGGAAGCCGCCTGCGCAAAGCGATTTCCACCCCCCACAACAAAAGTGGAGAAGGTGTATCG
>JAUVLP010000136.1 GCA_030600655.1 Candidatus Eiseniibacteriota bacterium | reverse complement strand
GGCGCGCCGGAGGCCATGTGGGTCATTCGTGTCAAGGACTTCCCCGCGGTCGTCACGATGGACGCGCACGGGAATTCGATTCACGATGATATCGTCGCGCTGTCAAAGGCGAACTACGACAGGCTGATCGCCGGGGAGTAGTGACGACTCAACGGCGAGCGTGATCTGCGAACAAGACAAAAGCCCCCTCCCGGCGTCTTGCCCGGAGGGGGCTCTCTCTGCTCGTAAATAGAATCGGCCAGACTTACTCGGTCCGCCGCATCGCGGCTCGCAGGATGTCGGAGAGTTCGCCTGCATCCCTCAGATGCTTGACGAGGTCGTGACCGCCCTTGTTCCTGATGTGCAGGTGAACGCCGGGGAAGCGAGCCATACGCGCGGCATGCAGGGCGTCCAGCCTTCCCTGAGTTCCCCGATCGCAGTAGTAGATCTCACACTCGCGCGGATTCTCTCCCGATGCATAGACCCCGGCAAGGTCGAAGTAGCATCGGCGAGCGCTTCTCGACAGCAGCGCCCGGATAGCCACGCGGGCCACACGCGTGTCCCCGTTGAGCAACCTGGTGACGGGACCGATGAACGTGTAGGGCGAGAACGCAAGCACCTTGTCCGCTCCGAGGAGACTGCCGACGAGCAGAGCCGCGTACCCGCCGAGAGAATTGCCCGCGATCACCGTGCGGCGGATGTGATGCTCCGAGATGACGCGTTTGAGGCACCCCACTATGCCGTCGATACCGCCCGGCATGCCCGGCAGATCCCGATGGTATGCCGCCTGGTTCAGGTCGCGTACGAAGACGCGCTTGGCCTCAAGCCCTGAGGCTATTCTGAAGAACTCGAACGGCGGGATGCCCATTCCGCCAGCGAACCCCCCCCGAGGGCGACGAGCAGCACCCTGGAATCGGACGAAAAATCCTAGGCGATGGCTTCGGTCTTCTCCTGCAGTTTCGCGTCGAAGTCCCGTGAGTTGCTCACATCATCTCCTTGGAAGGCTCTCGGCCTGCCGGACCCACTTCCGAAGGGTCTACATCCTCTCATGGAATGGAACCTCTGGGAAGCTCTGAACGGTTCAGACATCTTCCCATTGAGAGAGCCGTTCAGCATCCAGGCTTCTTGATTGAACCATGGCGCTTCGGTGACGGCTCCGTACTCGACGTTCCACAGCCACGGATCAAATGTACAGCAGGGTGAAGGTCGCGTCAAACCTGCAGGGATTGCCGAGAGCGCTGATCACATTGGAATGAGTCGACTCGACCCGGCTCCACAGCGCGGCGTAGTTGCAATGGCTTCGGGTCTTGCGCCCGATTCGAGATTGATGCTACGATTTGACCGCCTTGAACAACCTTGGCGGGACCGGTACGTTCCGGCGGAGACCGAAGCCAATGAATGCATCAGCGGAAACGACCAGCAAGCCGACTCTCAGCATCGTCATTCCCCTCTGCAACGAGGAGGGGAATGTTGCCCTGCTGCTCGAGAGACTGCGCGACGTGCTGCAGCCATTCGGAGTCCCCTACGAAGTGATACTGGTGGATGACGGCAGCTGCGATGCGACGTGGTCCATCGTCAGGGAAGCCGCCGCGGCGGACGATCACGTGAAGGGTCTTTCTCTTTCGCGCAATTTCGGACATGAGAGCGCCATGTTCGCCGGTCTCTACCACTCCTCGGGCGAGGCCGTCGTCACGATGGACGGTGACCTGCAGCATCCGCCCTCGCTCGTCCCTGAGCTCTTCAGGGCCTGGCAGGACGGCAACAAGGTCGTGGAGACCCAGCGGCTCGAGAATGAGGACGCATCGATCATACGACGCACGACATCCCGTGGGTTCTACAAGGCCTTCTCGTTCCTGTCCGGACTGCCGATGGCACAGGGGACGTCAGACTTCCACCTGGTGGACAGGCAGGTCGTGGACACCATCCTGCAGATGAAGGATGCGGAGCTCTTTCTGCGCGGCATCACTCACTGGGTCGGTTTCCGGAAGACCATAATCCCGTACAGGGCGGTGAGCAGGCACAGCGGCGAGACGAAGTACAGCCTGGTGACGATGGTACGCTTGGCAGGGTCTTCGCTCTTCTCCTTCTCGATGGTCCCTCTGCAGTTGGGCATCTGGATGGGGCTCATCACGAGCGGGCTTGCGTTCCTTGAACTCATCTACATTCTGGTGACCTACTTCCGCGGCGACACCGTCCCGGGCTGGGCATCAACGCTCACGATCATCTCCTTCATGTTCGGCATTCTGTTCATCCTGGTAGGGATTATCGGTGCCTACCTCGGCCGCGTTCTCGAGACTCTCAAGAACCGCCCGTACTTCATCGTTCAGGATCAGTTGGGGTTCCGAGACCTCCCATGAGACGAGTGCCCGATTTGCGACAGTGGGGCAGTTCCTTGATGCGGGAGTTCGACGGCAGGTTCCCGCGATTCCTCGCCGTGGGGTTCAGTAACTTCGTGGTCAGCTTCACGGTGTTTCGTGCTATGCTGGCGCTGCCATGGTCGTCTCCGTTCAAGGCTTCGCTGTGCCAACTGGCCAGCTACGCTGCCGGCACTATCTGGAGTTTCATTTGGAACAGGCGCTTCACGTTCAGGAGCAGCGATCCGGTACTGGGTCAGGCGCTGCGCTTCATAGCCCTGCAGGGTAGTCTGGCTCTGGTGACCGCGTCGCTGATCGGTCTCTCCGTCGACATCCTGGAGCTTGCGGCGACACCGAGTTGGTTGGTCATCATGAGCGGGGCGACGATCGTCAACTTCCTGCTCGTCAAGCGCTGGGTCTTCAGGTCGGGTGGCTCCGACCGGGACGCCGTCATCCTGGACGAGCGGCAGGGAGGGGAGTAGTGGCTGCCACCAGCCCTACGCGGTCAGAACGGAACGATCAACCCGAAGGAGCGATTGCTTTGCAGCCTACATTCCTGCAGCGAACCGGACGCGTTGCCCTGGTTGTTTTCCTGCTCGCGTTCGCGGTGAGGCTCCTGCTGTTCGCCACCGTGCTCGGCGACCTCAGGCACGGGTCGGCCCCCGTGTACGGCTCTGCCGCCATCGGACTGGTGAGCGGCGAGGGTCTCACGTACCACACGTCCGAGATGGAGGATATCTCGGATGCCCCCGACAATCGCACCGGGGATTTCGTGACCCTCTATCGGCCGGAGGGCCGTGAACATCTGGTCGAGTTTCTTCCCGGTCCGGCGGCGCTGCTCGGGTTCTTGTGGAAGGTGATTCCCGTACATAACTTCGCACCTCTTGTGTTGCTGCAGGTGCTTATCGACTCGCTGTTGATTGCTATGCTCTTCGCGGTCCTTTCCCGTATCGGTAACGTGCTGGCTCTGTTGACGGCGCTCGCCATGACAATCAACATCGCTACCATCAAGCGGACCCTGATGATGGGCTACGACTTCTGGCCGCAATTCGGCGTCTTGGCGGCCTTCGTCGGTGTCCTGTGGCTGCTGAGCAAGGACAAAGGCGCCGGGTGGTACCTCTTCGTAGGCTGTCTGGCGGCCGTTCCCTACTGGTTTCGCAATATCACTCTCTTGCTACCGTTCTTCCTTCTGGTGTGGCTGGTCTTCATGCTCAGGTCGCGCGGCCTGACCTGGCGGACTGTCTTGCGGCGGTCGGCGGTGTTCGTCGTGCCTGTCTTGGTTTGCCTGGCGTTGGTCTCTGCCTACAGGTACGAGACGACGGGTAGTGCCCGACCAACGCGTTCGACCTTCTGGCACAGCTTCTTCGCAGGCGTGGGCCAGTTCTCCAATCCATACGGCATCGACCACACCGACCGCAGCGTCTGGCGTTTCGGCATTCGCCTCAACGACGAGTTCGCGGGATTCGACATGGGCAACATGATGGCACAGGGGCAGCGTCCCGATTCGCTCTACGAGCAGACCCTCAAGGACCAGGCGAAGGTGTTCCTGACCGAGCATCCGGACCTTTTCGCCAGGAACTGGGTCTACCGCATCGGCATTATGATCTCACCGCTCCTCTACACCCAGGGTGACCTGGTGCCGGCGCGGCTCTCGGAGATCCTGCGCCCACTCGCATTCCTCATGGTGCCGCTGTGGTTCCTCGGCATGTTCGCGCTGTACCGAAGAGACAAAGCCGTGTTCTGGCTCTCCGCAACGGTCTATGTATATTTCTTCGCGGTCTTCGGCGGGTTCTACGTCGTCGGCCGGGTCATCCTGCCGTTCATGTTTGTGAGCATACTCGTGTACCTTGCAGGCCTGTCCTTCTTGCTTGCCACCGTCCTGCGCCGGCGACCGAGTGCCACGTAGCCAACGCGCCGCTTCCCGGCCGTCACTGCACCGAGCCTTCCATTGATTCCTCAAGGCTGATACGACATCGACAAGTTGTGGCGGCTCTGGGAGCGCACGTAGTGACGGCGAACGGGCAAATCGGTTCTTGCCGAGTTCGTGGACGAAACCATTCGTTGTGTACCGGGAAGCCAGGGACTCCTCGTAGAGTTCGGATCGCGTACGGGGATTACGTCGCTGATGGGCATGCCCTGGGGAAGAGCTCTCGCGACGGTCTTAGGTATCTTCGCTGCGAATGTCATCTCAGTCGAGCAGGCTTTTCATCGCAGTGAACGTGTCGCGGATGCGCGTCGGCGCAGGCGTAAGCTCCGAACTCGACATGATCACGGCGTACGAGTCCGGGTGCTCCGGTGTGAATCCGTGCATTCCCTTCGGTGCCTGAGCTCCCATGTGACTCGGGAGAACGAGCACGCCGGGGTTCATCAGGAAGACAAGCTCGCCGAAGCGATGGTCG
>JAUVLP010000034.1 GCA_030600655.1 Candidatus Eiseniibacteriota bacterium | reverse complement strand
TGGCTCTTCTGGAGCTGCTCGCGAACCTGGTTCTCGATCTTGCGCTCCAGACGCAGGATCTCCAGCTCACCCGAAAGCGCTCTCGCCAGAATCCTGAGCCTGTCCGTCACATCGGAGGCCTCGAGAATCTGCTGCTTGTCCTCGATCTTCCCTGCAAGATGCGTTGCTACCGTGTCGGCGAACCGTGCCATGTCCTCCATGCCGAGAACCGTTGCCAGCACCTCTTGCGGTATTTTCCTTGAAAGCTGAACGTACTCTTCGAACTGGCTTGCGACGCTGCGCATCAGCGCCTCGATCTCAACTGTGCGCTCGACTGTCTCGTCAACGAGTTCAACCCGTGCCTGGAGGAAATTCTCCCCGCGGATGAACCGTTTGACAGTGGCGCGAGCGATGCCCTCGACGAGAACCTTCATCGTCCCGTCCGGCAGCCGCAGGAGCTGGAGAACACGGACAATCGACCCTGTGCGGTAGAGATCGTCGGACGCAGGTTCCTGCGTCTCGGCTTCGCGCTGTGTTACGACGAACATGATCTTGTCGCCGTGCATGACCTCCTCGAGAGCGCTCACTGAGCGTGGACGCCCAACTAGAAGAGGCACGATCATACGCGGGAACAGGACGAGATCCCGAAGCGGGACGATCGGCAGCTTCTCGCTGAATTCGATGGTCTCACCATCATGGACTATCCGTAGCATCTCATCTCCTGTTGTCCGTTCCCCCGACCACTGGATGTTCCTGAATCCGGATGCCTGCCTCAAGAACGCAGGAAACGGGGAACACACATGATACGACTACTGTCTAACCCATAACATAGTCGGGGCGGGCATGGCCTGCAACCTGCCCGTTTGTCCGCGGAACCACCGGCATCATCGCAATCGACAAGATCGCATCCGTGCCTACTTGGCAGGAGGCACGCGCTTGCTGGTGATAACTTCGTCGATCATGCCATACTCGAGGGCCTGCTCGGCCGACATGAAAAAATTCCGGTCGGAATCCACAAGCAGCTTCTTCTTGCTCTGGCCGGTGTGCTCCGCGAGGATATCCGTCAACTCCGCCCGCATCCGGACGATCTCCTTGGCGTATATCTCAATGTCGCTCGCCTGCCCCTCGCTGCCGCCCATAGGCTGGTGGAGCATGACACGCGCGTGCGGCAGTGCCGACCGCTTCCCTTTCGTTCCGGCCGCCAGGAGCACGGCCGCCATGCTGGCCGCCTGCCCCATGCAGATCGTGTGTACGTCGGACCGTATGTACTGAATCGTATCGTAGATCGCGAGTCCCGCAGCGATATGTCCCCCCGGACTGTTGATGTATATGTAGATGTCCCGGTCAGGATCCTGCGCTTCGAGGAACAGGAGCTGCGCTATGACGATGTTGGCAACCCTGTCATCTATCGGCACACCAATGAAGATGATGTAGTCCTTCAGCAATCGCGAGAATATGTCGTACGAGCGCTCGCCCGTTCGGGTCTGCTCGATGACAAAAGGCGTAAGTCCCATGCGTGTCATCCCCCAGTGGTATCTCCAACGTGATTCCGTTCCGTCGCAGGTGTATGCGAATCTCGCCTTCCTAACCCTGGTTGCCGGCTTCGCTCACATCCTTCTCGGCTGACGGCTGCGGCAGGTCAATCATCTCGGTAGTAACAGTCACGCCGCCTATGAGAAGTGCGTGGACCTTTTCCAACCACAGGTCATCCTCTATCTGCGACAGAACATCCGTCCCCTTGAGATCGTCGTAGAACCCCTCTGGCTCTCGGCCCTGTCGCTTGGCCAGAAGGCCGACGCGCACCTTGATGTCATCCTCACTCACCTCGACGTCGTTCGTCTCCGCTATCTTGGCAAGCAGAATGCCGGATTTGACCTGCCGCTCCACAACCTCGCGGTAGGCACGATCAAACTCCTCCCGATCCGGCAGATCAGTCTCCTCGCGCCCCTCGGTCAGGCGCGCATACATGCGCGCTAGACGGTCCTGAACAAGGCACTCCGGCAACTCGAACGGGTTCTCCTCAACGAGCTTGTTGATCACATCCTCCTGGAGTTTCCGCCGTCCCGCCGCTTTCGCCTCCGCTTCAAGGCTGTTACGCACCTGAACCCTTAGATCAAGAAGCGTCTCGATCCCCCCAAGTGTGCGGGCGAATTCATCATCAAGCACCGGAAGCTTCTTCTCCTTGACTTCCTTGATGGTGACATCAAATGAGATCGTCTTCCCACTCAAGGCATCACTCTCGTAATCGTCAGGATACGTGATGGTGACCTTCTTCTCATCACCCGGACTTGCGCCCGTAAGCGCCTCCTCCAGTTCCTTCGCCACACCTCCCCTGCCGACCTCATATGGAAAATCGGACTGCTTCGATTCCTCGACGGTGTTCCCCTGGTCATCGAGACGAACGTAGTCGATGATGACAAAATCGCCGGCGACCGAGGGACGCCCAGCCGTCACAAGCTCCGCCCGTTGTTCTCTGAGCTCATCAATGGCGCGTACTACATCCTCGTCTGTGATCTTCGGAATGCGCTCCGTGAACTCCATGCCGCTGTAGTCGGATACGTCAACCTCAGGTTGCACTTCGATCGTCGCAGTGAAAGTATGCGCGTCGTCTGCAAGCCCGCTCTCCAATTTTTCAACAACTGGATCACAGACCGGCTTGAGTCCCGATTCCCGGATCGCGCCAACGTAGGCCTCACCCATGAGCACTTCGATTGCCTCGGCCTCCACGGCATCACTGTGAAGCCTCTCGAGCATCTTGCGGGGAACCTTCCCCTTCCTGAAACCGGGAACTTCCACACGTTTCGAGAGATCGAGATAGAGTTCGCTCTCCTTCTTGGCTACGTCGTCCTCGGGAAGAACGATTACAAGTTTCCTCTTCCACCCATCGAGTTCTTCTACACGAATCAGCAACGGCTGCTCCTTCTTGCGAGCGGCTGCATAAACTGCACCTCCACAACCGCAAAGACTGTATCCATGACAAATGGTGCGAGAGGGGGGACTCGAACCCCCACAGGTTTCCCTACTGGAACCTAAATCCAGCGCGTCTGCCAGTTCCGCCACTCTCGCTCGCAGCAGATCTCAGGCACGCTACTCCATGGAGGTGTACCCTATGACCGCAGCAACAATGATTGAATTCCGCTTCGTGTCAAGACCATCTGCCCTCGACGGCAGCACGATCGGCACTTTCGACCCAATCAGAACACCCGCATTCTGAACGCCCTCAGTCATGAAGTAGAGAGCCTTGTAGAACACGTTCCCCACATCTATGTCTGCGAAGGTGACGAGATCCGCCTTCCCGGCGATCGGGCTTTTGATACCCTTCGTTCTGGCCGCATCCTCGCTGATGGCATTGTCGAAACCGAATGGACCGTCAACGATGCAACCGGTAATCTGACCCCGGTCGTTCATTTTCGCCAGCGCGGCGGCATCAATCGAGTGCGGCATCTTCGGGTTGACGAGCTCGAGAGCACCAACGACCGCTACGTTCGGGCACTCCCATCCAAGTTTGTGCATGGCATCGACCGCGTTCCTGATGATATCAGCCTTCTCCTGCAGAGTCGGAGCCAGCACTATGCCTCCGTCGGACATGCAGAGCAGGCGACCGAAGGTCGGGGTCCACACCACGGCGATATGGCTCATAAGTCCGCCGGCACGGATGCCCGTCTCCTTGTCCAGAACGGCCCTCATGAGCACGGCAGTATTCATCTTGCCCTTCATGAGGAAATCGACTTCGCCCTGGCGCACGAGTTCCACTGCTTTCCATGCTGATTCGACCGGCCCGTCCGCCTTGACAATACGCCACGATGAGATATCCAGACCGGCATTCTCGGCCGCCGCCTGAATTAGATCCGGGTTACCTACAAGAACCGGGTCCACAAGTTCAAGCTTCCACGCATCGTGCGCCGCCTCGAGCGCGCACTCATCCCACGCCGCGGCCAGACCGAGTCGGGCTCTCCCGCGCTTTGTCCCGTACTCGAGCGCCTTTGCTCTAAGCTCGTCGAAGCTCCTCGGTGGCTGTGTTCCGGCCATGTGTACTCCTTTCGCCAGCTTGATTCTACGTATGTATCAGAGAGTCACTGTAGTTCATCGCCCGTGGGATAGATCTTCGGAGTCGCTTCCCCTCGCAGAACCTCCAGCGCACCCTCGGCCAGTGACACCAGCTCGTTCTCGCCGGGAAGAACCAGAACATCGGCAATAAAGGAGATGCGTTCCTTGAGAAGATCAACCAGAAGGTCTGAATTGGCGAGAGCTCCCGTCAGCACTACCACATCGACATCACCAGACAGCACCGCGGCCATCGCGCCTATCTCCTTGCTCGTCTGGTAGGCCATGGCCTCCACAGTCGAGCGCGCGTCCACGTCGCCACCTTCCACGCGCTTTTCGATCTCACGGAAATCGTTTGAGCCCAGATATGCCAGAAGCCCACCTTCCTTCGCTATGAACTTCTTCATTCTCCGGGGATCGTATCCCTTCTCGATCATAAAATCGAACATCTCTATCAGGGGCAATGCTCCCGTACGCTCTGGAGAAAAGGGACCGCCTGAGAGAGCATTGTTCACATCCACCATCTTTCCCTTTCTGAGAGGCGCGATCGATATCCCGCTTCCCAGATGGGCAACTATCATGTTGACATCGTTGATACTGCTACCCAGCTTCGCGGCTGCCTTCTTGGCCGTGGCCTTGATGTTGAGCGCATGCAGGAGGCTCTTGCGCTTGATATCAGGGTGACCTGAGTATCTTGCTGGAGGCTCGAACTCGTCAACGCAGACGGGATCGACCACGAACGCCTTGCCGCCAAGGCCCCGTCTGAGCTCCTCAGCCAGGAGCGCCCCGAGATTGGAAGCGTGTTGCCCCGCGTAGCCGGCCCGCGCGTCGTGAAGCATCTCCTCATTGACAACATAGGTTCCACTCGGAATCGACTTGAAGAGGCCTCCCCTGCCGACAACTGCATCAAACGACTTGTCGAGATAGCCCCCGTTCTTGAGGACGGTCTCGATCGCGGTCTTCCGGTAGTCGAGCTGATCGGGAATGGTGTCGAAACCCGCCAGTTCCTCCCGAGAGTGATTCACGGTCGCCTCGTAGACGCGCGTGTCACCCTCGTAGACAGCGATCTTGGTGGTCATGCCGCCTGGGTTGACGGCCAGCACTCTCAGGACTCCCGACATCGTAGATCTCCTTGCCCAATGGACCGAACCGCCCAAAGCTCTAAGATGATAGCACAGATCGCGCCCATACCAAACCTTCACCTCCGTGCCGCAAGGCAAGGGGCCATCTGAGATGCTTTCCCACAGACGGCCCCTTCTGTCCCCGGATGCAGCGACGATCTCTTCGCCGACCCTGTGTTCATCCTGCAGCGTTCCAGACTACTCCAGGACTGTTATGTTCTTCGCCGCACAGATCTCCTTGAGTTTCTTCGGCCAGATCGAGACCGTTACCTCACCGAGATGTGCGCTTCTGAGGAAGTACATATAGGTCCTCGCCTGCCCGATGCCGCCGCCTATCGAAAGCGGGATCTCATTGTTCATGATGGCCTGGTGGTACGGCCGGTCGAGGAAGTCCATTTGGCCCGTCAGCTCGAGCTGCTGCTTGAGCGTCTCCTTCGTCACACGGATTCCCATCGATGTGAGCTCGTGACGCCGCTTCGTGACCGGGTTCCACACGAGAATGTCGCCGTTCAACCCGTGCATCGGCTCGCCCTTCTCAGAGACGGTCGGCGTGACCCAGTCATCGTAGTCGGCCGCGCGCATCTCGTGCGGGTAGCCGTCCTTGAGAACCCAGCCGATGCCGATGATGAAGACCGCAGGGTGCTCCATGATGAGCCTCGTCTCGCGCTGCTTCCTCGGGAGGTCAGGATACATCTCGAGAATCTCTTCAGCGTGGAAGAACTCGAGCTCCTCGGGGAAATCCGGGTACTTGTCCGTCTTAAGTTCCGGGAAGAGCTCCTGCGCGTGCATCCCCGCACCGTAGAGGACCTTCCAGATCTTCCGAACGGTGTCCTTCAGGTACTCGAGGTTGCGGTCCTTGTCCGTGATGACCTTCTCCCAGTCCCACTGGTCCACGTAGGAACTGTGGTCGTGATCAAGGAAGTAGTCCTTCCGCACGGCACGCATGTCTGTGTTGATTCCCTCGCCAACTGCGCAGCCAAACTGCTTGAGGGCCGGACGCTTCCACTTCGTCGCGGCCTGAACTACCTGCGCCTCGATTCGCTTATCGAGACCGAGACCGCATGGAAAATCTACCGGAGTGCGCGACCCGTCGCGGTCCAGATCGTCGTTAACTCCACTGCTCTTCTCAACGATGAGCGGGACCTGTACCATCTGCAGGTTGAGTTCCTTCGCGAGACCATCCTCGATGTACCGCTTGATCTCGTAGAGCGCCTTCATGCGCTCCATCGGAGGAAGGATTGGCTCATAGCCGTCAGGAAGGATCTTCGCAACCTCGTCGTACGTGCTGATTCCGGGTCCTGCCAGATCAGCTTTCTTGTCCATGTTCGCCATGCATCCCTCTCCTGGTTCTGTCGGTCACCAAGACCGTGTTGAGTTTCTCTACACCAACCATTCCCGCCAAGTCCGGAATCATAGCATCGCGAGAAAGAGCGCGACAACCACGTTTTCCACCGCGTCCACCTACGGCGTGGCGATAATGCCGCCTGATTTCCGGTGGCTCAGATCTGACTTCTCAATGACCTTGGCAAGACGCTTGATGCCTTCGACTATGTCGTCCTTCGACGGGAAGGAGAAGTTAAGCCGCATCGTATTCGTCTCTTCGCCGGTGCAGTCGAATGCCGAGCCAATGACAAACGCCACGTTGCTCTCGATCGCCTCGTAGAAAAGCTCCTCAGAGTTCATGTGTGTCGGCAGCGTTACCCAGAGGAAAAGCCCACCCTCGGGCCGCGTCCACGACAGACCTGCGAGATCGGGCATGTAGTCGTCGAGTGCGCCAAGCATAATTGCCATCTTCTCCGAGTAGATGCTCTTGACGTTATCGATCACCTTGCTCAGGAGATTCCTGCTCATGAACTCAGCCACGATCGCCTGAGTGAAAGCCGGAGTGCATAAATCGGTAGCCTGTTTCGCCGTCACGAGCTTCTGGATCACCGCCTCATCCCCGATCACCCATCCCAATCTCATCCCCGGGAACAGGATCTTCGAGAAGGTGTGAAGCCCAAGCACCTGTCCCGTCCCGTCGAGCGCGTAGATCGTCTTGACGCTCTCGCCCTCGTAGCGCAGCTCTCTGTATGGACTGTCCTCCACAATGAGCGAATCATACTCACGCGCGAGCTTCAGGAGCTCCCGCCGACGCTCCTCGTTCATCGTGAGACCAGCCGGATTCTGAAAGTCGGGAATGACATAGATGAACTTCGGCCTCTTTCCTGCTTGCTTCAACTTCTTGAGCTCAAGTTCAAGAAGGTCCATCCGCATTCCGCCTTCATCCAACGGAACCCCGATCATGCGCGCGCCGTAATTGTGGAAGGCACTGAGCCCTCCGACGTACGTCGGCTGTCCGACTATGACCGGGTCACCGATATCGATGAAGCACTTCCCGACAAGATCCAGGGCCTGTTGGGAAGCAACCGTCACGAGGATGTTGTCCGGGTTGAGCTTGATGCCGTTCTCCTGCTCGTGGTAGGCAATGAGCTCATCCTTAAGCTTCGGATCGCCCTCCGTCGGGCTGTACTGCAGAACTATCTTGCCCTCACGTGCGAGCACGTCGAGCACGATCTCCCCTACCTCCTTTATCGGAAAGGCGTTCGGATCCGGCAGGCCTCCGGCGAACGAGATGACCTCCGGTCTCCGAGTGAGCTTGAGCAATTCACGGATGATTGATTTCTTCATCCCTCTTGCATTCGTTGAGAAGAGCCCCTGAAGATCGCTGACCATATCCCCTCCCGGAAAAGACGCCGTGTGGAAGACCAAAACTCCCTTTTCCTGTCTGAGCGAAACACCTGAGGGTAACAGTGACATGTGAGGGTGTCAAGCGTCAGACCTCAGGTTCCGGAAGGGACCTTGCAGACCCCCAGGCTGTGAATTGCGGTCAACCTTTCCTCTTGACCGTATTCCCATATCATGATACCTTTCCGTGAAATTAGCTTGCTCAACGGTCATGGACAGGACTGGCAACTCTACATTGGGACAGCGGTGCGTTCACTTGACCGGGGCACTCAGAGATTGAACAATGGAGATTACTGATGCCAACCAAGAAGGAACTAGGACGTAGACTCCGCCTCGTCCGCTTCGAGAAGGGGCTGACACTCAAGGAAGTCGCTGCCCGCTGCGGGATGTCAGCCACACATATTTCCGAAGTTGAACGCGGAAAGACATCGCCGACAATTGGCGCCCTCCAACGGATCTCGGCCGCTCTTGATGAGAACCCCTCGCTGTTCGTGCGAGAGGAATCTCTGCCTCTTGTTCTGTTCACGAAGGCGGGACATGGGTGCTATCGCTACGTAACGAATGCCGCCGGCACGCCTGGCCGGTTCGAGATCGTCGGTCCCGGCATACCCGGTGGGATCATGCAAGTCTACATGAGAACCGTCCCGGCGGGCGAGGCTCTCTCGATGCAACCGAAGATAGGTGAAATGGTCATGGTCTGCCTCAAGGGGATGTACAGGCTGACTATTGGCAACAGCACCACCGTTCTGAGAGAGGGTGACTCCATCCAGTTCAGAACCGATGAAGGCTTCGAAGCCGAGACACTGGGTGACGAAGAGCATGAGGGTGTGGCCTTCTACGCCTCTCCGGTTCACATCTAGATCTGTCGATCGACGTTTCAGAGATGCACAGTTCCGGCCGCAAAGGAACTGAAGTAATGAGGGACACCCGGATCGCGATCCCGCCATCACAGGAGACACCAGTATGCCTACGAAGGAAGAGGTCGGACGCCGCATCAAGCTGGCCCGTTTCAGGCGAGATATGACCCTCAAGGAGGTGGCAGTTCGCTCCGGAATGTCGGCAACGCACATCTCCGAGATAGAACGGGGAAAGACCTCGCCTACAATAGGTGCGCTCGAACGCATCTCCAAGGCACTGGGCGAACGATCGGCACACTTCGTCGAGGAGACCACCAGCTCGCTCGCCGTCCTCACGCGCAGGAGCGAGAGAGAAAAGGCCTACTTCTGCGATTCTCACGACCACATACTCGAAACCGAAGGGCTCACCCGGACCGTCCCGTGGACCATGACAAGGATCTTCAAGAAGATCACCCAGCCCGGCGCGACTGCGAGCCGCTCCCCTGCCCTCGGTGAGATCGTTGTCTTGTGCATCTCCGGCATGCTCCGCTTTGCAGTCGGCGATTTCACGGTCGTCCTCAGAGATGGTGACACCATCCAGTTCTCCCTCATGTCCGGTTTTGAATTGGAGAACATCGGCGACGAACCGGCAGAAACGATCTGCATAGCCACCCTCGTGACCCACGACGGCTGGTAGCAGCCACCTCAACTCCCCACCTAACCACATCGCCACGCTCACGGTCCGTGACGCGTTGGTAATGCTGTTTTCTGTTTCCAATCCGCAGCTGAGTCCCTGCTGTCTGCACATCCCCACAGAATTGGTCAGTATACTAAGCGTACTATAAGTATACTATCTGTTCTATCTACCAAATCCGCCTTTCCCTTCCCATTTGCACCTGCAACATGGCACACTCTGTGCAACTTGGACTAGTACCAGTATTCTCTCAACCGAATGCTGCAGCCGGTTAATACAAATCATAAGGAGAGCCACGATGCGACACTGGATCAGAACACTCAAAGGCGAGCGCGCAGCTGCTCTCCCTATAACGTTGATCATAACTGTAATCGTGCTCACCGTGGTCTACACCATCATCTCACTTGCAAGCCAGGACGCGGTGCTGGCAACCAGGGATAGCGATGCCTCAGCAGCGTTCTACGCAGCTGAGTCCGGCGTCGAGACCGCTGAGACCTGGTTGGAAGCTCAGGACGCTTTCCCGACGATTGTCACCCATCCGTTCGGAGACGGCCCGATCAGCGTCGGAAGCGGTGAATATGTCGTCACTATCGCTCCCGACACCGTCAACTCAACGACCACGCGACCTGCATACACCGTCAGATCCGTAGGCGTCTGCGGTGGACGCACACGAATCATCGAGATCGACTGCGCACCTCAATCATTCGCTGATTTCCTGTACTTCACCACGATTGAACATGAACCTTCCGGAGGCAACCCCTGCTGGTTCATAAGCAGCGACGTCATCGACGGCCCGCTTCACACAAACGATCAGCTCGCCATCTTCGGTAATCCGACCTTTGGCGGAGATGTCACGAGCGGTTGGGGCGGACCGGATGACAACAACCAGACTCACGTTCCTTCGTTCCTCTACTACAACGGCGATGCGCTGAACCACATCGAGTCAGCTGAGGCTGCCAATGCTCCGCACGACAATCCTACGTTCATGGACGGATACGAGCTCGGCGGGTCGATGATAGATATCCCCGACATCCTCAAGACGCTGCAGAGCCTGGCTGAAGCCGGAGGCGTCTACCTCGTCACGCTTGGCGGCGGATACGACATCGTTATGAGCCGCGCTGACCCCGAGACGGGCGAGCCGATGTATGGCTACGTCAGCTACTCGAAGACCGGCCAGGACGATTGGACCGATGTAGATCTCACTGACATCAATGGCATGATCTACGTCAATGGAAGTGCCAACGTATCCGGCGTGCTCGATGGCCGACTGACCATCGCCGCAAACGCCAATCTCTACATTGTCGACGACATCACATACCGGGATAGCGACGAGAGTGGTCCCTTCCCCGATGGAACTGACATCCTCGGCCTCGTTTCCGGATCGGACGTCATCATTGAGAACAACACACCCAACCAGGATAATCTGACGATCCATGCCGCCATTATGGCTCTTAACCAGTCGTTCCGGGTCGATGGGTTCAATGTTGGAGATCCTCGCGGGACACTGACACTACATGGCGGCATTATCCAGGAATTCCGGGGACCAGTAGGGACCGGCTACCTCCTGGGAGATGATGTCATTACCCTCACCGGGTATTACAAGGACTATCACTACGACGATCGCCTGTATTACATGCCCCCCCCTGGATTTTTCCAGACCGGCAATTACAAGCGAATCGCCTGGAGGGAGATGCCGGCGTGATGCGAATACACAACAGGGCATCGACCAGGCCGCACTGCAACAAATGGCGGCTCACCTCGGCGGATCAATCCGACGGCTTCGTGCTCACCGAGCTCATTATCGCCATCTCCCTATCTCTTGTCGCGATCGCTGCGGCGACGGTGATCTACTCCGTGGCTATCAAGTCGTGGAACGGAACAGCTTCTCTCGTTGATGTCCAGCGTGAGGGATCCCTGGCTGTGGAGCAGATGGTCAGACGCATCCGTCCGGGCAGCTCTGTCACAGCGAACGCGTCGGGCGAGTCGCTCTCCGTCTTCTTCGCGGCAGCCTCGGGGGACAGTATGATCGCCTGTTTCTACCTGGATGGACAACACTGCCTCCGAAACATCGATGGAGGCACGATCACCGACCGCGTTGACTCACTGCGATTCGATATCTCAGGGCAGCATACGGTCAACATTGACATCTGGATACGTGACAACGCTGGTACAGCGGCGCATACGGCGGACGACAATGCCGTGCTCTATTCATCAAGCGCTGTCTGCCGAAACTAGCGGATCCTGAGGAAACCTGAGAGGAGAGCTACGGCTGTGAGAGTGATGCATGCCACAGCAGATTCAGGAGTCGCAGACCGTTGGTCAGGCCCGGGGCTGCAGGTCTTTGCCCCGTTCAGACGACTCTTGAGGATCGGGTCCAACAGCACGGGATCAACGATCATCGAGGTCCTGATCTCGGTCGTCATCCTCGGTATCGTGATCGTGCCGGTCTTCGACGGCCTCCTGAGCGGCCGGATGATGGCGGCGCGGCGCGGCGAAGAGAGGATGGCCGTGAGACTCATCGAACGCAAGATCGAGCAGCTCATGGCAGCAGGCTATGGATCCACGGGAGACGACAGCAACATCGCAAGCGTCGACGTATCCAGCGGCACACACCCCTCGGATCCCATGATCGTACTCAATACACGCGGCAACAGCGATGCGTCCGACGACGTGTTGGGATCCCTGAACTGGGAAGTGCAGGATATCAACTGGACGAGTCCCGGCGATAACGTCTACGCCAAGATCATCACTGTTCAACTGACCTGGCCGAACGGAGCTCCGAGAAACTCAGTATCTGTCACGTTTATGCTTGGTCGGTAGACGCGGGCGGCATTGTCCCCTCTTCGCACAACAGGTGAAACCTGAGAGGATCAACATATGCATGCAATCGATAGACTATCGGAGGAACGCGGCGCCTCGCTCATCCCGGTGATCATTGTGGTGATGGTGGTTCTCATCATCACACTTGGAATAATGGAGTTCTCGAGTCTGGACGCCAGACTCGCCAACCGGGATGTCGATGCAACACAAGCCTTCTATCTGGCGGAGTCCGGCCTCCAGCGCGGCCGCTCCTGGATAGAAGCTCAGGACACGTACCCCACAGGCACGACCCTCCCATTCGGACAGGAACCCGAGACACTCAATACAGGCGATTACCTGGTATCGATCTGTCCCGATTCGGTGCATTCGACGGCGACCAGACCTGTGTTCACGATCAGATCAACTGGCACTGTCAATGGCTGCACAACAACCGTTGAATCAGATCTCGTACCCCAGTCGTTCGCGGACTTCCTCTACTACACGCATGCGGAGCACCAGCCAAGTACTGGCAACCCCATCTGGTTCTGCAGCTTCGATCGTCTGGATGGCCCTCTGCACACGAACGACCAGCTGAGCATCATGGGCAACCCCGTGTTTGAAGACGTCGTAACCAGTGCGTACGGCGGACCGGATGACAACAACCAGAATCACGATGCGTCATTTCACTACTACAACGGAGACCGCTACAATCATATCGAATCCGCCGAACCCAGTAATCCGCCGTTCGACATTCCGACCTTCGGAGATGGCTACGTGCTTGGTTCCTCCGAGATCGCACTCCCCAACAACATCAATGAGCTGAAATCTGTTGCACAGGGCAACGGAATCTTCATCAGCGGAAACTTCGACGTAGAGTTCTCGCGTGCGGATGAGTTGTCTGGAGAACCGATGTACGGGTACATCAGCTATCGCAAAGCAGGGAAGCGCTGGACAGACGTGGATCTGGGGAGCTTCAACGGGGTATTCTATGTGAATGGTGGGATCACGATGATGTCCGGAGTGCTCGACGGTCGCGTTACGATCGCGAGCAACGGAAACATCCACATTTCAGACAACGTTACGTACCGCGGCAGCGACGGTGTGGATCTCGATCCGGACTGCGATGATATGCTCGGCATTGTGGCTGGAAGTGGCATCATCATCGATAACAACGCGGCGAACACGACTGACTGTGTCATTCATGCTCACATGATCGCTCTCTCCGACTTCAGGGTCGACAACTACCACACAGGTTCGCCACGCGGGACCCTGTCCGTGCGAGGAGGAATCGTGCAGCAGTACAGAGGCCCGGTCGGAACAGGAGTGCTCTCCGGCGACAACGTCATCATCCTCACAGGGTACTCGAAGGACTACGGCTATGACTGGCGACTCCTCGACACCCCACCTCCAGGCTATCTCCTCACCGGAAGCTACTCGCAGTTGACATGGAGGCAGATGGCCTGCAACTGAGCTGTGAGCTAATGGGCCACAGACAAGGAACCTATCTCTGAGCGAAACCCCGGTGCTATGCTATATCATCGGGGTTTCGCGTTGTTTGCTGTCCACTGTGGAGTTGCATCGTGAAGGCACCGAATGCTTGGAAGACCACCCGCAATGTGCTTGAGAGATAAGGAATCAGGCGAAGTTTGTGATGGCCGCGTACCACGCTAGGAGAGCATCGCCCCACACAACTGCGAGAAGAGCGCCGAATGCGATGAACGGACCGAATGGCATCGCGTGCTCACAGTCCTTGCCCCGAACGGCAAGCAGGATGATTCCGGCTACGGCACCGGTCAGGAAAGCGACGAAGAGCAAGAGGAGAACCGCCTGCCAGCCCAGGAAGGCACCAAGCATTGCGGCAAGTTTGATATCTCCCCCACCCATGCTTTCCTTGCCGAAGGCGGCTTCGCCGACGATCGCGATCAGGTAGAGCGCGCCGCCACCCACCACCGCACCCAGAAGAGACCCGCCGAACGTTGTCAGCCCAAGAAGCGGGGCCACGATCAGTCCAACGGCGATCCCTGGAAGCGTAACGCGGTCGGGTATGATTCTCAGATCCAGATCGATGAACGAAACGACGATCAGAACGTAAGTGAGTAGACACAGTACGAGCGCCTCTTGGCTCAGACCGTAGCGCCACAGCAGAAGCACCGGTACCAGTCCGGCCAGTATCTCGACCACGAGATACCGGGAGGAGATGGCTGCCCTGCAGTGGCGGCATCTCCCCCCCAGTACCAAGTAGCTCACTATGGGGACATTGTCCCACGGCATGATCCTGTGCCCACACTCAGGGCACGCAGACGGCGGCCTCACGATCGATCCCCCCCTGGGGAGACGATATATGAGCACATTGAGGAAGCTCCCAAAGATGGCTCCCGCTGCGAACAGGCTCGCCACCATCAACACTACCAATCCTCCGTCCTTGCGTCGATTTCGTTCTCACGCCGCTGGCTGTAGCGCTCGAGCGCCTCTCCACTCAGGATTCTCGGCGTCAGAAAGAGAACGATCTCTGTGTCCGTTTCCGTCCTTATGCTCTTTCTGAAGAGCATTCCGAGGAGCGGGATGTCGCCCAGGAGAGGCACCTTGAAATCAGTGTCTACTACATCTGTTCTGAGAAGACCGCCAATGACGACTGTCTGGCCGTCAGGTATCATGACAGTGGTTCTCGCCGTCCTGTGCTTCGTATCCACAGCATCATCGGGGAAATAGGCCGAGCGCTGTGCCGAGCTGACCATCGGTTCGACCTCCAGCGTCACGATATCCTCACTGTTCACGTGAGGCGTCACCGTCAGAGTAACACCTACCTGGCCGAAGATCGGCTCGACGGTCGACTCCTGTCCACCCTCGCGATAAGTAACCTTCCGGGCGAGAGCCATGTTGCGGATGATCTCGATCACGGCTTCCCGATTGTCCAGCGTCAGGATCTGAGGGCGTGCGAGAACACGCGCTCTTCCTTCCTTCTGCATGACGGATATCTTGGCGGCGATATCCTTGAGGTCGCTGAACGAGGCAAACTTGCCGACCGAGAGTTCGAAGAGGCCTTCCATGTCCGAACTGCTGTTGAAGGTCGTGTTGTACGAGACCGCATCAAGGCCTGATGATTCATCCATCGGGTTGCTGGTATCCCAGGAGATGCCGAGTTCATGAGATGAATCCTCCGAGAACTCGACGATCCTGGCCTCTATGAGGACCTGGCCCGTCGGGGTGTCAAGTTCCCGAGTCAGCGTTCTCAGAGTCGCCATGTTCTCAGGGATATCGGAGACGACGAGCGAGCTGGTTCTTTCATCGACGACGACACTACCAAGGTCGGTGAGAACCTCCACGATGGTCTCACCCAGCTCGACGGCGTCCGCGTAGTTAGTTCTGAAAACCTCCGTCATCGTTGCTACGGGCGGGCCTTCGGGCGATGACATGATGACGTAGATGTTGGTTCCCTTCTGTCTCGTGTACCACAGGCCGTTCGCCCGGAGGATCGCCGCAAGTGCGTCTTCCACCAGAACGTCCTCGAGGTAGACATTGATGCTGCGCCCTACGAGTTCGGAACCGATCAGAAAGTTGATGCCCGATTTCTGGGTCATCACCTTGAGCACACTTCCCAACGTGACATTCTGCAGGTTAAGTGAGATTCGCTGGCTCCTGACAGCACCTTCGTTCGCGGGTGTCTGAGACCAGACGAGGTTCGTCGCTGCAAAGAACACCGCGACGACCACCAGAAGCAGTACCACGCTCCGGCAGCGCGCTGGATTCAGTCTGCTGAACATATTTCCCAACCTCCTCAGTCGACGGTGAATTCGGGTCGTTCTTGTCAGTCCTCGGGCACTAGTCGACAGTAAGTTCAAAGGACTTCGACCTGTAGGACAACAACACATTGTTGAATTCTATCTTGACTATGCGAGCTCCCTTTATCTTGTCTCCGACGCGTAGATCCAATCCATCTACTATCGCTATCGGGTTGTCGGGATCCCAGATGACTCCGTAGAGGGTCATGAACGGAAGCGCTATAGGTGCGGGGGCCTGCGACACCTGCGGAGAGGTAGGGCTGACCGGTCTGGACGAAGCCCGTACCAGCGGCTCCAGTGGGTCGCGCAGGTCCGTTCCACCGTAGACCTTCTCCGCCCTGGCCTTTGCTATTGAAGCAACCGACAGCAGCAGGCCGGGGTCTCTGTCGAGAAGACTGCGGTTGCCGGGATCAGCCGCTACGGCGACTGAATCCGACCCTCCCCCGGGAAGTACTCTTATCACGACAATAACCACAAGAATGAGACCCAGAAGGCTCACCACAAGCAGCTTCTTTTTGTCGGCCGTCAGATCGCTTGTCTTCACCGCGCTCAACCCTCCCAGGAAACCGCGCCCACAACAATCCGGGCTTCAGCGTCCCTCGTTCCCTTCTCTGAACCATCTATCTCGATCGACCTCACAGTCAGATACCTCTCGGAACTCTCGATCACGCTGATGAACTGCCCCAGTTCGTGGTAGGAGCCCTTAAGCGAGATCTCAATCGGATATTCCGTCACGCGCTTCGACAGCGTCACCCCTGCAAGCAGGTTGGGTTCTTCGCTGAATCTTAGCCCCACGTCTCCTGCCATCTCTTCCAACACGGCGATCACAGTCATCCGCTGATCACCGTGCATGAGTGCGTCCTTGAACCCCGCGACTGCAGTGCTCGACTCGCGAACGATGAAGAAATCCTGAATAATGTCCTTCTTCTCCCTCAGAGTCTCCAACCTCACCGTGACCGGCTTCAGAACAAGGAAGTACGAGATGTTCGCAGCAGCGATGTAGACGAAAACCGCCACCGCAGCGACCCGCCAGATCGACCACGGGCCGCGAGCGGCCAAGTGACCACGCCTGAGAAAAGCAGCTATCGCTCCAAAGGGAGGACCGCTTGTTGGGCGGTTCCCCGGAGCGCTCGCCTCCGGCAGCAACTCTTCCGGAGCTCCGGAACTCTCCAGAGCTTCCTGTTCAGGCCTCTTATCGGCCTTCTTGTAACCGAACGGCAGCTTCAACGTCTACCCCCACCAATCGTGACGGCAAGCCCCCCTCGGCTCGCCGATCAACGGATCGTGCGATTCCCTTGCAGCTACTTGAACAAGCACGTGATCTCAAACCCGATCACCGAATGACCATCTATCTTCGTTCTGCCGGTCTCGGCAAACCTGACCTCTGATATGTGTTTCCTGAGCTCCGGATCTCCTTCAAGCCTGGTCGCGAAGTTCTGAATAGCCTCTTCACTGCTCGTATCCTCTGACGAAAGAGCATGTCCCTCAATGACTATGCCCCTGAAGCCGGTCTTCCGCCCCTCATCCCGCGGAACCTTGAGGCTTACATGGGTCAACCAGACATCGTTCTGAACTGTCTGCGCAACAGCCTCCCAGATGTAGGTGAGCTCTGTGCGTGAGCTGATTACTCCACTGATCTCCTTGAGGTCGGGCTTGATTCTCCGCATGATGGCGGCGAGTTCGTCCAGGGTCGGTGTTCCCGGATATAGCGCAGTCAGGTCCCCCTCCAGCTTGTCGATCTCATGCGCGTAGACATCGATCATCCTGAAATTGGCCGTCGAGAAGAAGACAACGGCCAGAACGGTCAGGGCACAGAGCAATGCTGAAAGGGACACGACGGAGAAGATGACGTGTTTCCTCCGATCAGGCATGACGCTCTGGCGTATGAGGTTAATGTCATACATCGTCAGTGAACACCCTCCGCCATGGCCAGCGCAGCAGCAAGAGATACGAACGGCGCGAGGTGATCCACCGTGGCCTTATCGAAACGGTTCTCATCAACTTTGACCAGCTCCAGTGAACTCCATGGGAGCACGCGGATGCCCGTCACCTCTTCAAGAGTCCTGGAGAGATCTGGGAAGCCCGATCCTCCCCCGCACAGATAGATGCGGTCCACTTCGCTGCCGTCGTCCCTGCTCTTGTAGTATGCAATCGACCTGAATATTTCTTCGACCAGGTGCCGTGTGACTGTGCCCGTAGCCTGCGCGACTGCCGGGTTCGTGGCCACTTCGATCATCTTGACCTTCTCTGCTTCCTTCAGATCTATGCCGAGCAATTCTCCAATGGTTCTAGTGTAGGTGTCGCCCGCGATGTCCACATCCCTCATGAAGGGAACCGTGTCTCTTCGCGCTATCCCTATGCTCGTTGTCCTTGCGCCTATATCCACGATCGCGACTGTCGCAGACTGCTCCTGTGCTGCCAGAAGCGCCTCCAGGAGCACGAGCGCATCAACGCCGATGCTCCTGGGGTCGAAGCCGCAGCTCCTCATGAGCTGTACCTTCGAATCAACCTCCGCCTTAATCGCTGCGACGAAGAGCACATCCATGGTCCGGCTGTCGGAAGCAGTCTTCATTGCAGTGTAGTCAACGTACGCATCAGCAATGTCGAAAGCTATCACTTGGCTTCCCTCGTACCTCACGGCTCCCTTTACATCCTTCTCCGCCATCCTTGGGAAGTGGAAACTCCTCACCGCGACGTGCGGCCCGCTGACGGACCCAACCACCCTGCGTCCGCCTTCCTCACACGCATCCCTAGCCGAGCGCACGGCTGCGAGAACCGCCGCTTCATCTCTCGGCGCTTCGATCACGGCAAGCGCGAGGTTCTCCAGGTAAAAAGCTCCCGGATTACCCGAGAGTTCCACCAGCTTGACGGAGGTGGATCCCACGTCCAGACCCACAAGCGTCCTTGTTTCATTCGTGAACATCGCCAGGGCTCCCCCATCTCAGATGTGTCCATTCAGACCGATCGAAGAACACCTCTGATACTGCACCCCTTAGCAGTCCTTGCCGATCTCCGTCCAACTGCTGCTAGTTGTTGACTATGTCTCCGTCCTGGTCGATCGTCTTCATCACGCTTGACACGTCACTGGCGCACATCGCAGTGCTCAGTGACCCGTCGCACTTGATAGTAAATGCATTCGCGCCTGAAGCACCATCGAACGTGTAGCACTCTTCGCTGAAGTACCTTCCCTCGAGGTCGTTAGAACTCACACCCAACACCCCGCCAACAGTCACGAGGACGCCGTCCGCAAAGCTCGCGTCCGCGTAGGAACCGTGCTCCGCGTAGTAGGTACGCATGGAGTTCTTGACCAGGCCAAGCGCCGCCGTGGCTTCAGTGCCCATTGAACGCTCAGGCACGACTTGATACATCGGAATAGCCACCGCAGCGAGTACACCCACTATCATCACCACGATCATTAGCTCAACAAGCGTGAAACCTTTTTCGTTCCTGTGCTGCATATCCCTGACCTCCTTCTGTCGGGCATCCGCTCCAGCCAGGAGCAACCCAAGAATGACTTGTCCCCCAGTCTCACACCCTGCAAGATGCCCCGGTATGTGCCAGATAGCAGAATCCTCAGTCTCCCTCCTTGTTTGAGTGCCCCCGGGGGCAACACCGCAATACGTGTCGCCCCCGGATCATACATCTCTAGTTACGAATTGGTGATATCGCCGTTCTGATTGATCGACCGAATGATCGATGATACTTCGGCCGCCTGCGAAGCGGCGCTGTTCCCGCCGTCACACTCGATATCGAATGTGGCCGCGCCAGGAGCAGCGTCGAACGTGTAGCACTCCGTGCTGAAGTACCGGCCGAGAAGATCGCTGTCGGTCACATCAAGCACGCCTGTGGCAGTAACCAGGCCACCAGCAGCAAACGGTACGACACCCGTACCCACATACGTGCCGTGCTCGGCATAGTACACGCGCATGGCGCCACGAATCGTACCCAGAGCCGCGACAGCCTCTGAGGCCTTAGCACGCTCTGTAGCTCCCTGGTACATCGGGATAGCTACCGCAGCCAGGATTCCTACGATAATGACCACAATCATCAGCTCGACGAGGGTGAAACCCCCCTGATTCTTGCGTAGCATCTTATTCACCTCCTCCCTGCTCTGTTGATTCCCCTGTTGACTCGACCTACTGTATCCCAGTTGCCATTTGGAAAATGGGCAGGTAGATCGCCAGCACTACAACAGTCACGATGCCACCGAGCCCAACGATCAGGGCCGGCTCTAT
>JAUVLP010000124.1 GCA_030600655.1 Candidatus Eiseniibacteriota bacterium | reverse complement strand
TGGGATCGTAAGCAGCATCGACGGGGGACTACGCCTCCACTTCCCCCCTCGCGCGCTGACGAACTCCGCGACTGTCATTGTGGTACCGACATCAGAGGGAAGTGTGCCCGACACGCTTCCTGGAGGAGCGAAACTGCTTCGAGAGGGCTACGATGTTGCTTGGGAAGACGTAGAGCTTGAGAAGCCCGCGACTCTTGAGTTCTCGTATGATGGGAGCCTCAGCGACACTGCTCGCGGCCGTCATCCTGCTCTCTACGTGAGCACCGGTGACGGCCGGACGCGAATAGGCGGGACGTTCGATGTCGGACGCGGAGTCGTCTCGGCATCGGTGAGACTGGAGGGCACGTACTCGCTCTTCGCGGACTTGGGAGGAACGGATCTCCCAGACGGGCTCTCGCCGCTTTCCTTCAGCCCGCGCGCATTCTCACCGGCTGGTGGCTTCTCACGAGACGAAGTGGCAATCACCTTCACGCTTGGTACGAGTGGAAAGGTCACAGCGGGGGTCTACAATCGCGGCGGACGACTCATCAGGGAGCTCGCAGCGGGCAGGGGCATGGTCGCCGGCGCGAATGCCCTCTGGTGGGACGGGCGAGATGAAGCTGGGGGAGAGGTCCCTGACGGGCTCTATCTTGTATCGGTGAACGCGCTGGGCGTGGGCCGTGTCGGGACACTGGCAGTGGTGCGTTGAGGGTGTCCCCTGTCTCGGATTGCAGCACGCCCCGAGTCGTGATATGCTACAACACTGATTCTCAATCACACGCGTGTGCTACCCTACGCCCTTCCAGCACTGGCGTCGGGTGGTCGTACCTGTCAGGAGGTTGCGAGCGTGACGTCGCCCTACCAGCATCAATGTCTGATCGTGATCTTGGTTTGTATGATTGCTATCGCTCCGCCTGCTGCCGATGCGTACACGTGGTCGGACGATTTCGGCGACGGCAACTTCACAGCCAACCCCAGTTGGACGGAGTGGAATTATGACGACGCCCCGGGGGTCGTGGAAGTGACGGGGGACGACAGCTACGTCCACTTCTTCAGGGATGCCCCGCCTGGTAACGGAGGAAGCATCAGACTTGGACTGAATGTGTCCCTACCTGTCACCAAAGGCACCTCGATCGCGTTCGATGTCAACCCGATTTTCTCCGATGTCGTGGGAGGAGCCGGATTCTCGGATGGCGAGTATCCGGCCGAGGTCCATCTCTCTCTTCTAGATGGAGATGGGAATCCGCTGGAACTCCATTTCTGCTACAACTACAGAGGTGGATCGAGTCTGTATGAAGCTGACTTCGTGAGGGTAGCGTTTCCCTACTGCAGCCAGGGCGTATGGCTCCGCGATGAGACCTTCCGCATCAGGGACTACTTCCGTCAGGCCGTTCTCATCGAGCGCATCGAACTCGGCGCTGACGGGTGGGACTTCGAGGGCTGCATAGACAATATCGTGCTTCACGACGACGTTTACGACGACGTCGATTACAGTGTAGCAGTCCCGCTCTACGAACAGGACATCTTCTACATCAGTATCACTCAACCATCTCAGGGGGGAGTATACTCACCGTGCGCGCCAGATATGGTTGTGTGGGAGTCAGACATGCCCTCTTCGCAAGGCTCGCCGGATGTGCTCGACTTCTACTGGAGAGAGTGTGGAGGGTTCTGGCATTGGTTCGGAGTCGACAGCAACGATGGCACACACCCTTGGCCATCCGCACCATGTGATCCCGGCTGCTACGAGATCCGGATCCAGTACATACCTGAGCCCAGCTTATACGACAGCGTGGAGTTCGAAGTTGTTGATTCAGCGGGAGCTCCACGGCTGAACATCGCATCCCTCACAGACGGAGATGCCCCTTCCCAAGGTCGAATCAGTCCCTGTGTTGCGTGGAGACAAGGGGAAATCGCGAAGCGCTCCGTTAGCGGGAACGAGGACTCCCCGAACACCGTGGTCGAGACGAAAGGATGGGGCGCGATCAAGGCGTTGTACCGCTAGTTCCCTCATCAAGTCACGGGCACCGTGTTCTCGGTGTCTTGGAGAGCATCTGGTCGAACCAGGACCTGGGGGGATGAACTACCCGGTGGAACCAGTCGAGGGTGTGATTCCAGCTCTCACGTACTAGGGATGCCAGCACGAAGCCACCAACAGGTCGCATCCAGTGTCATGCCGGACGACACCGAGCTTGAATCTGATGGGCTCGCGTGGTATGCTGGCGTATGCTCGTATTGGCGGATTGACTTCGGATTTGCGCTTCTGCGGCACTTTGCCCGACTCGCTCGCTTGGCTCTGAGTTGAGCACTTGCCAAGGGTGGACGCGACTAGTGGAGGTTGCGGGATTGACCACGCTTGGACGACTTCTCATGACAATGGCCGTGGCCGCGTGCGTCTGGTTTGGCGCGGCCTTCTCGTCCCCCCTATCAGCTGCCGCTCATCGCACGAGTGAGCCTCACTTCCACAGAGATACCTACCTCGCCTATGAGGGTAGCTACTCGTGGTGGTGCGGTACGTTCGAGTACGACGAGGACGGGGGCTACGGCAACAACTGGGATGAACGTCTGGATCTCCCTCCACTGGATTTCTCAGGTGCGAGCTACCCCATGCTGACCTACGCATACCGGTGCGACTCGGAAGATGGCCACGACTTCACCTACGTTCAGGCCGAGAGCAACGGCGTATTCGTGAACCTCAACAGCGGACACAATGGAGCTAGTGCCTGGTACAACATCGGTACCTACGGGTACATTCTCGGTCCGTACGATGATCCCTTTGTTGCGCGCTTCAGGTTCATCTCTGACGCCTCAGGTTCAGACGAGGATGGCGGATACTCATCCGTCGGCGGTGGGTTCGCGTGTGACATCATCAAGGTATTCGACTACTTCGGCGGCTACGTGTACTTCTTCGATGGCGAGGCCACAGAGTGCGTTCCCAGCCGACCGCCACAACCGTTCGAGGTCCACTGTGGGTGGGAATACGGAGAGGAAGTTCTGGCACTTGGTGGCGAGGGGAGTCCACCGATCATCACCGACAACGTTCCGCACCCCGATCCTATCCACGCGGGAGAACGCTCTCTGATGTTGGTGCACAATTCGCCGAGCGGCACCCCGCAGGCGTACGTCGCTTGGGTCACAGGTCTCGGCACCGCCGACGTTGTCGAAGCTTCTGTCTGGCGCCATGACGTGACCCCCGACGCACCCCCTTCGTGCAGGTTGTGGGCTCATTGGAACGACAGCCCGGATGATATCGAAACCTACGACGGCAGCGCAGGTGGCAGCGAGGATGAAGGCCTCGGCTTGGGATGGGATCAGGATTCGTGGTTCTGGGTGATTTCAGAGGGTCACACAGGCCTTGTCATTGAGGTACTCGTGTTCGCGGAACTCGGCGACACCGTGTGGATCGATGATCTCCGCGTGACCGTTCCTCCTCACGCCGTCGTCTATCTTCCGGACTCAGCGATGGGTGTGGAGGACTGGGAGCAGGGGAAGCAGTCAAGCTGGGGTCGCATCAAATCCGGGTTCAAGTAACGCGTGGTGTCCAGGCTGGGCACGTGAGCCTCAGTGATCCCAAGGATGGCTGAACTCCAGGCCGAACCTGGCGCAGACACGACCTAGGTGATCCACCGCTTTCCTTTACTTACCACAGATTGTTGGCACTCAACTGGCAGCTCGCAGACCGCACGGATCTCGCTCCCTTGTCATCCGTGCGGTTCTTCGCGCCGCTTGCGTCTGGAACTGGGAGGAGTAAGAGCATGGAAGGTGATGCTGGCCTGGCGACGCGAGGCTCTTCTGGCCTCCATGCGTGGAGTACCGTTGTCGCAGCCTGTGCAATGGTCATTCTCCTGGGCTTCGCTGGACCGCTTCGCGCGGACTGGCAGCATCTGGACACATCGGACGGTCTGGCAGCCAATCGGGTTTTCGCAGTGCTCGAGGACGCGTCTGGGGATCTCTGGTTTGGCACTTACCATGACGGGGGGATAAGTCGCTACGATGGCCTTCGATGGACCACATATACGACTGCTGACGGTCTAGTCAACAACGACGTATGGGCCATTCACGAGGATTGGCGCGGCAGGCTTTGGTTCGCGACGTACGGTGGCGGTGTCGCCACCTACGATGGGCAGGATTGGAGCACATACACGTCCTCTGATGGGCTCGCCGGCGACGATGTCAGGGCGATAGCTGAGATCGGGTCGCTTGCGCTGTGGTTTGGTACTTCCGGGCAAGGAGTCAGTTACTACGATGGAGTGAACTGGTCAACCTACACGACCGCTGACGGCCTCGCGGGCAACGATGTCAGGGCCGTGCATGTTGACAGCTCAGGGGACTCCTGGTTTGGGACGTACGGTGGAGGATTGAGTCGATTCGACGGAGCGACCTGGACCACCTACACGACTGCGGATGGCCTCGCTGGGAACGCTGTGTGGGCCATCCATGAGGACAGGACTGGTGCGTTGTGGTTCGGTACGTCGGGGGGAGTGAGTTACTTCCACGACAACACATGGACCACCTACACAACTACGGACGGACTCGCCTACAATGACGTCCGTTCCGTTCTCGAGGATCGTCACGGGAATCTCTGGTTCGGTACCTATGGTGGCGGAGTGAGTCGTTTCGATGGTGTCGGATGGCTCACGTATGCGCTGCCTGAGGGGCTATCACGAGTCCACTCGATCTGTGAGGACAGCTCCGGCAACTTGTGGTTCGGTACCCACGAGCACGGTGTTTTCAGATACGACGGGGTTACCTGGACCACGTACCATGATGTCGATGGCGATACCTACGAAGACTGGATCTACGGAGTGGTGGAGGATTCCTCTCAACGCGTGTGGTTCGCCACGCTTGGTGCGGGTGTCAGCTGCCTTGACGGTGTCTCCTGGACCACTTACACGACGTTGGATGGGCTCGCGTCCAACGATGTGCGTGCGGTCGCCGAAGATCACGAGGGCGACATGTGGTTTGGAACCTACGGAGGCGGCATCAGTCGGTACGACGGTACCGAATGGACGACCTACACAGCGGCTGACGGACTGGCTGACAACTTCATTCGCTCGATCACCGTAGACAGCTTCGGAGAGCTTTGGATCGGGACAGTTGGGTCAGGGGTGAGCCGATACGACGGAGTCAACTGGACAACCTACACAACCGAGGACGGACTGGGGGGGCACGACGTCCGCGCCATATGTGAGGATTCCGAAGGCGACATGTGGTTCGCGACATGG